>JAGRKR010000314.1:0-1840 GCA_020442225.1 Hyphomicrobiaceae bacterium
CGCATCCTGAAGCAAGACACCCTGTCGTGGTTCCAGCTCGTGCTGGCGTCGACCTATTCGGGGGCCTTCCACCCGACGGCGGAAGGCCAGGCGGCTATTGGCGACGCCGTCCTAATCAGGGCGCGCAAGGTCCTCGCAAAGTACAAGAGCAAGGGGGATTGAGCAGGTGAGCCTGCGGCAAGGCGAGCGCCGGAGCCGGATGCGAGCGGGCGCGCTTGACGCCCTACCGCTTTTGCGCCGCGTGCTGCAACGCTTCCCGCTCCCCGCCTCGCTGGCCGTGGCGGTCGGTGTCTGCGGCATCCTCGAGCCCTGGTTCGTCGGCGCGCGCGGCTCGTGGATGGTCTCCGGCTGGCAGGCCACCGTGGCGCTGTGCTTCCTCTGGTCGCTGCTCGTCGATCTTGCGGCCGAGGCCTACGAGTTTCCCGCGCACGAGCGCTCGACGGCAGCCCTCGCGGGCATCGCGGCGCTGGTCGTGCTGCACGTCGGCGAGCAGGCGCTGGCCGTCTCGCGGGGGCTCCTGCTCGCCTCCCTGATCGTCGCACTGGGTGTCGTTGGGCATCTCGGCCGTCCGCGCGACGACCAGACGTTCTGGCTGTCGAGCTGCCGCATCTGGCGCAGCGTCGTGCTCGCGTTCGCCTGCGGTACGCTGCTCGCGCTCGGTCTGATGATCGTCCTGGCGATGCTCGAGCCGACCTCCGAGCTGCATCCCGCCGCCCGCCTCGTGGCCATGCTGTGGAGCTTCGCCGCCGGCCTCGGCGTGCCCGCGCTGCTGCTCGCGACGCTACCCGATGCGCGTCCGGGCCGCGCGGCCTCGCCCTCGGCCGCCTCCGCGGCCGTCGAGCAGGTGGTGCGGAGTGTGCTGGTGCCGCTGAGCCTCGCCGGCGCCGCGCTTCTGCACGTGGCCTGCCTGTGGCTCCTGCTGACCGGCACGGCGCCGTCCGTCCGCCTCGGCGCCGTCGCGATGGCGCAGCTCGTGCTGGGACTGGCGACCTTGGCGCTTGCCGCCAACGCCGACGAAGCGGCGGGCGGGCTCGTCCGCATCTTCCGACGCTGGTGGGGCGTGCTCTCGATCGCGCCGGCGGCGCTGCTGCTGGCCGCGGTCTGGCTGAAGGTGCGCGCCTACGGCGTCACGGAGCCGCGCTATCTCGGCGGTCTGGTCGGACTGTGGGCGCTCGTTGTCGCGGTCCTGTGGATGCCGCGGGGCTGGCGTGATCCGCGTCTGCTGTCGGTCACGCTGGCCGTCCTGCTGTTTCTGGCGGCTGTCGGCCCGCTGAGCCTGCGGAGCGCCGTCGCCACCAGTCAGGCACGCCATTTCGTCGCGCTGCTGACGCGCGGAGCACCCCAGCCGCCCCAGCCGGAGCTGGTGCGGCGGCTGACGGCGGAAGAGGCGCGGCGCGCTCGCGCCATCGCCGCGTTTCTGATCGCGCGCCAGGAGACGGATCAGATCCTGCGGTGGTGGCCGCACGCCGGCGCGCCGGCAGCAGGCAGTCAGCAGGGCGCCCGGCCGGATCGCGCAGCGCTCGCGGCCGTGCTGGCCGAGCTCGGAGCGTTGTCGCGCGACTCGCGGGGCGGCGAGGCTCACATCGTCGTCTTCTATGCCACGCGGCCGGCGCATCTCGGCGTGGTCGACGGCCAGCTCGTTGGCCCCCTCGGCCTGCAGCTCTCCGCCGACGGCGGCCGGGACAGCGCGACCGTGCGCGGTGCTCGCGACAGCATCCTGTCCGTGACGCTCGAGCCGACCCGTCTCGTGCTCGAGGACGCGCGCGGCCGACGCGCCGTGTTCGTGCTCGATCGGATCGCTCACACGTTCTCGTGGTTCGCCAAGGGGCGCTCGCAGCCG
>JAGRKR010000314.1:1881-2335 GCA_020442225.1 Hyphomicrobiaceae bacterium
CGCCTCGTGCTGACCTCATTGCAGGCGCAGGCCGGCAGTGAGCGCAACACCCTCTACACCTCGCTGTTCGGCTGGATCATTCTGCCGCGCGAGGAGTAAGCGCAGGGCCGATGGCGGCCAGCCAGCGCTCCAGCTCCGTCAGGGCGCGCTCCGCCATGGCCTGCTTGCGTGCTACGCCGCGCTCCTTGCCTTTGAGCCGCCTGCCGTCGGGCGCGTGCGTCGGGGCCTCGATGGCGGGGAAGAGGCCGAAATTGATGTTCATCGGCTGGAAGCTGCGCCGGCTGGCGGCGTCGTCGGTCAGGTGCCCCCCGGTGATATGGCCGATGAGCGCGCCGAGGGCGGTCGTCGCAGGCGGCAGCTCCATCTCCCGTCCGAGGCGCTCGGCGGCGGCGAGGCGACCGGCGACGAGGCCCACCGCCGCCGACTCCACGTAGCCCTCGCAGCCGGTGATCTG
>JAGRKR010000315.1 GCA_020442225.1 Hyphomicrobiaceae bacterium
GTGCGCGTGTAGATCTTGTTGAGCTTCACCATGCGGGACTTCGCAGACCTCGTCGTCGGAGCGGGAGCCGGCGCCGCGGCCGGGCGGCGTCAGCGCGCGAAATAGACCGTCGCCATGATGATGCAGATGGCCAGGAATTGCAGGCCGACGCGCCACCTCATGAGCTGCTGGCTACGGTTGGCGCTGCCGTTGCGCATCATGTTCCAGAGCCCGAGAAGCAGCACGACGAGTACCGCCGCGACCGCAACCCCCGTAAGGTTGAAAAAGAAGCTGTGCATTGATTGTCCAATCTTGCGCCTCGGCGCGCATGATAGGCCACGATACGCGATGCTGCCAAGCAAGCAGCGCATCGGTCGGCGAAGTCGGCAGGGGATGAGGCGCTTGCCCCGCACGGCGCCGAGGTGGCGACGTTAACGATTCGTTAAGGACAACAATTGCCTTAATTTCAGTGGATGAAGTCGAGCCGGCCGACGCCCGGCAGCGTCGACAAGGAACGCACCCGCAATGGCCTTCGGCAGATCGCATCGGGCAAGGGCGCCGGCTCTGGCGGTCGCGATGCTCTGCGCCGTCGCAGCGGGAGACCTGACGGCTGCGGCACAGACGCGGCCCGCGAGCGAGCCGCCGGACGCGGTCCGCCGCAAGCTCGAAACCGAGAAACGGCTGCTCGAGGAAGCACGCAAGCGCCGGCAGGGTATCGAGCAGGAGGTCAAGGAGATCGATCGCCAGCGGGCGGAGATCACCGCGCGCCTGATCGATGCCGCCGACCAGGTGCAGAAGTCCGAGGCGCGCCTCACCGAAATCGAGGATCGGCTCAAAGGGCTCGAGAAGGAGCAGGCGCCGCTCCGCGACTCCCTGCGCACCCGTCACCGCACCATCTCGCGCCTGCTCTCCGCCATGCAGCGCATGGGCCGCAACCCGCCGCCGGTCCTCATCACACAGCGCCAGGACGCCTTGCAGATGGTTCGCAGCGCCATGCTGCTGGCGCGCGCCTTCCCCAAGCTCGGAGAGGAGGCCCGCGAGATCGCCGGCAAGCTCCAGGCCCTCGTGAGTGTCATGGACCGTATCCGAGGCGAGCGCGAACGTCTCCTGGGCGAGACCAAGCGGATCACCGAGCAAAGGACGAAGCTCTCGAGCCTCCTGGTCGAAAAGCAGCGCACGCTCGCAGATCGCCGCCAGCAGCTCGAGGCCGTGCGCAAGGCGAGCGAGGAGCATGCCAGCTCGGTCACGGGGCTCAGTGAACTGATCGCCAAAATGGATCAGGTGCTCCGTGACAAGGGCGATCTCGGCGCCTACGAGCGCGAGCTCGGGGCCCGCCCGAAGGCCACGCCACCCGCAACCGCTGCCGCGCCTTCGCAAGTGCCGGCGAAGACCGCTGGCCGGGATGGCGGCAAACCCGTCGAGGTTTCGCCTCGCCAGCAGGTGGCGCTGTTCAGTCCGGGGCGCCTGAAGCCGGCCATTCCCTTCGAGGAGGCCAAGGGCAAGCTGCGCCTGCCAGTGCAGGGACGCCGCCTGTTGTCGTATGGCGACAAGACACAATATGGTGGAACTTCAAAGGGTCTGGTCGTCGAGACGCGGCCCGGCGCCTACGTCATCGCCCCCTGCGACGGCTGGATCGTTCACGCCAGCCGATTCCGCAATTACGGCCAACTCTTGATCATTAATGGCGGCGGCGGCTATCATGTCTTGCTGGCCGGCATGTCCCAGATCAACGTTGAGATGGGACGTTTCGTGCTCGCAGGCGAGCCGGTTGGCACAATGGCTGCACCGTCCGCGACACCTCAGGTGCAGGAACAGGCACCCGTGCTCTATATCGAGTTCCGCAACAAAACCCGTCCGATCGATCCCGAGCCCTGGTGGGCGGTGGCGTCGAAGAAGGTTCAAGGCTGATGCGCAAATCAGAATTCGCGTTCTGGGCTTTCCTGTTCATGGCGTCTCTCGCAGCCGCCACGACCGTGTTCAATGTCAGCCGCACATACTCGGCCACAAGCGCCAGCGCTGAGATTTACCGCCAGCTCGAGCTGTTTGGCGACGTGCTCGAGCGGGTCAGGGCCGACTATGTCGAGAAGCCGGACGACACCCAACTGATCGAGGCCGCAATCAACGGCATGCTGTCCTCGCTCGATCCGCATTCCGCATATCTCAATCCGAAACACTTCCGTGACATGCAGGTGCAGACCCGCGGCGAGTTCGGCGGGCTCGGCATCGAGGTCACGATGGAGAACGGCGTCGTCAAGGTCGTCTCCCCCATCGAGGACACGCCTGCATCCAAGGCCGGCGTACTCTCGGGCGATCTCATCACGCACCTCAACGGCGAGCAGATCGTGGGGCTGACCCTCGAGCAGGCCGTGGAGAAGATGCGCGGCCCCGTGAACACTTCGATCACTCTGACAGTCGTGCGCAAGGGCCGGGACGAGCCGCTCGAGATCAAGATCGTGCGCGACATCATCCGCATCAACGCCGTGCGCTTCCGCGTCGAGGACGACGTTGCCTACATCCGGATCACGACCTTCAACGAGCAGACCCACACCAACCTGGTCAAGGCCGTGGAGCGTCTCAAGCGGGAGATCGGACCCAAGCTCAAGGGGTTCATCATCGACCTGCGCAACAACCCCGGCGGCCTCCTCGATCAGGCGATCTCTGTCTCCGATGACTTCCTCGAGCGCGGCGCCATCGTGCTGACGCGTGGCCGCAACCTCGAAGAGTCGCAGCGCGCTCAGGCCAAGCCGGGCGACCTCACTGACGGCAAGAAGATCGTCGTGCTGATCAACGGCGGCTCTGCGTCCGCCTCCGAGATCGTCGCCGGCGCCCTCCAGGATCACAAGCGCGCGACGCTCGTCGGCACGCGCTCGTTCGGCAAGGGCTCGGTGCAGACCATCATCCCGCTCGGCTCGAACGGCGCCATCCGCCTGACGACGGCCCGCTACTACACGCCGGCGGGGCGCTCGATCCAGGCCAAGGGCATCGAGCCGGATATCGTCGTCGAGCAGGAGCTGCCGCCCGAGCTCAAGGGCAAGCCGCCGGCCAAGTCGCGCGGCGAGGCCAGCCTGCGGGGCCACCTGAAGGGTGACGGCAAGGAGGGCTCCGGCTCCTCGGCCTATGTGCCGAAAGAGAAGGAGAAGGACACCCAGCTCCTCTATGCCCTGAACCTGGTGCGTGGCATCGAGCAGCCGAAGAAGGCGGCGCCGACCCCCAAGCCGGCGCCCGAGAAGAAGGGCTGAGCCACCTCACTCCGCACTCGAATTTCGCAGCGGGGCCGAGCGATCGGCCCCGTTGTTTTTTGCCTCGCGGCCAGCGGCCCGTTGCACGGCGCACCTCTGCGACGCATTCTGTTGCAGCATGACGCGCAGCGCCGCAGCGCCCGGCCTGCAGGGGAGCGTCAAACTCCTGTCACGGTCGGCGTGTGCCATCGCGCAGGCTTGACGAATCATCCGGCGGCCAGTTGTGCTGACGGCCGAAGCCGGGCATCCCCGCCCGATGCGCCCATGCCTCGGCGCCGGCACGGGATGGAGCAGGAAATACATGTCGATCGACGATCAACACTATCGCCCGTGCGTCGGCATCATGGTGCTCGACCGCAACGGCTTGGCCTGGATGGGGCGCCGCTACGACAAACCCAACGACGAGGGCGCCGGCCAGTGGTGGCAGATGCCCCAGGGCGGCATTGACGACGGCGAATCTCCCCGCGAGGCCGCCATCCGGGAGCTCTACGAGGAAACCGGAATCACGAGCGTCGAGGTGCTGGCCGAATCCGCGACGTGGTATCGCTACGATCTGCCGGAGCATCTGATCGGCCGCGCCTGGGGCGGACGCTATCGCGGCCAGCGGCAGCGCTGGTTCGCCGTACGTTTTCTCGGCGCGGACGCGGAGATCGATCTCGGGCCGCGCGACGGTCACACCGTCGAGTTCGACGCCTGGCAATGGGTCCAGGTGAGCGATCTGGTCGATCTCGTCGTGCCGTTCAAGCGCGATGTCTACGCCAAGGTCGTGGCTGAATTCGCGAGCCTCGCGCGAACCGGTGCAGGAGGCTGAGCTGGGCAACAAGGCCAAGAAGCGCGATGCCGAAAAGTTGCGTGAGCGCCTGCCCTACCGGTCGGGCGTCGGCATCGTGCTGCTCAACCGGGAGCGCAAGGTGTGGGTCGGCAAGCGCCAGCCCAAGTGGGTCCGGGACGGCAACGGGGCGTTCTGGCAGATGCCGCAAGGCGGCATCGATCGCAAGGAAGCGCCGGAGCAGGCTGCCGTCAGGGAGCTGTACGAGGAGACCGGCGTGCGCCGCGTCGAGCTTCTGGCGCGCACCTCCGGCTGGCTCAGCTACGACCTGCCCGACGACCTGCTGGGCGTGGCGCTGAAGGGCCGCTATCGCGGCCAGCGCCAGAAGTGGTTCTTGATGCGCCATCTCGGCGACGACGGGGAGATCAATCTGGCGCCGCCCGGCTGCAAGCCGGAATTCGACGCCTGGCAGTGGGTCGAGTTCGCCGAGCTGCCGGACCTCATCGTACCCTTCAAGCGCGGGCTCTACCTCGACGTCATCACAGAGCTGGCGCCCAAGGCCGATGCGGCCGCCGACGAGACGATCGCCGCCGAAACCGAGCCGCCGGGGCGGCTGGCCGCGCTCGCCAAGTATCTGCGCGACCTGTGGATCGGCCGGGGCAATCAGAGCGCCTGACATGCAGAAAGCCCGCGGGAGCGCCGCGGGCTTTCGAAGTCTTCGTCCAGCACTGGCAGACCCGAGATCGCGAACCGTCTCAGCGCGCCGAAGGCAGAGCGGCACGGAGCCGCGCAAGCGCGTTCTGCGCATAGGCCCGCTCGGTTTCATCCGCCGCGTCCGCGACGAGGCGCTCCGAGTCCGAGACGAGCTTGGCGAGGTCGTCGCCTGCGAGCCCGTCGAGCAACACGGCATGCTCGGCCAGAACGGTCATGCTCTCGGCCGTCGCCTCGGCGAGGCCGCTTCGCACGAACAGGCGCTGCGCCTTGCCGCCAGGGGCCGTCGCCTCGAGGATGCCTGGGCGCAGCGTGGACACGACCGGGGCGTGCCCGGCCATGACCATGAAGTCGCCCTCCGTCCCCGGCACCAGCACAGCCTCCATGGCCCCGGAAACCAGCACACGCTCCGGCGTCACGAGCTCGAAAGCAAACGTACCGCTCATTTCTCCTCGGCCGCTCCCGACTTGGCCTCGACCTCCTCCGGCGTCTGCAGCTTGGTGCCGCAGAACGGGCAGAAGAAGACCGGGTGATCCATCATGCCCGGCTCGTCGCCTTCCATGTCGACCATGCCGACCGACATGTAGAGAACGCCGTCGTCGCCGACGGTGACCAGGGGCTCGAAATCGTCGCCCGCCATGACGTCACGCAAGTCTTCGCAGCACGTACCGAAATTGTGGCCGTCCTTGGTAGCTTCCGCCATGGGGATCCCCCTAAATTATGCGGTTTCAGCGAGCTTTTCGGCTTTCGAAATCGCCTCTTCCATGGTCCCGACCATGTAGAAGGCCTGCTCGGGCAAGTGATCGTAGTCGCCGTCGCAGAGACCCTTGAACGCCTTGATCGTGTCGGCCAGGTTGACGAATACGCCCGGCGAGCCGGTGAACACCTCGGCCACGTGGAACGGCTG
>JAGRKR010000316.1 GCA_020442225.1 Hyphomicrobiaceae bacterium
AACAACCCGCATGCCGCCGGTCTCGACTGTGGCGCTTGCGGCGGCCATACCGGCGAGGCCAACGCGCGGGTAGCGGCCGCGGTGCTCAACGATGTGCAGGTCAGAGCGGGGCTTGCGGCGCGTGGCATCGAAATCCCCACAGATTGCTGGTTCCTGGGCGCCCTGCATGACACGACGACGGACGAGGTTCGGATTTTCGATGAGGACGAGGTGCCAGCCGCGCTGGCCTCCGACCTCGCCGAGCTGAAGAGGGCGCTGCACAAAGCTGCCGCACTTGCTCGGCTCGAGCGCAGCGCGCTGCTGGGCTTGCCGGAAGGCGAGAACCTCGATCGCGCCGTGGTTGGTCGCAGCCGAGACTGGTCGCAGGTCCGCCCCGAGTGGGGCCTTGCCGGCAATGCCGCCTTCATCGCCGCGCCACGCACACTCAC
Source organism: Hyphomicrobiaceae bacterium (assembly GCA_020442225.1). Next base: position 429 of record JAGRKR010000316.1, read on the forward strand.
CCGCGGGCTCGATCTCAAGGGCCGCGCTTTCCTGCACAGCTACGATCACACCAGGGATCAGGGCTACGGCGTGCTGGAGCTGATCATGACGGCGCCTATGGTGGTGGCGAGCTGGATCAACCTCCAGTACTACGGCTCGACGGTGAACAACGACGCCTTTGGCAGCGGCAACAAGGTGCTGCACAACGTCGTGGGCCAGCTCGGCGTGCTAGAAGGCAATGCTGGCGATCTGCGCACGGGCCTGCCGTGGCAATCCGTGCACGACGGCAAACGCCTGATCCACGAGCCGCTGCGGCTCAACGTCTTCATTGCCGCTCCGGAGACAGCCATCGACGAGGTGATCGCCAGGCATTCCGGCGTCCGCGACCTAGTCGCTAACGGCTGGGTCTTCCTGCACTCGGTCGGCGACGACGGGCGCACGATCCGGCGGTGGCATGGGGAGGCCGACTGGCGGCAGACTTGAGCATGCCCGCGATTGTCGGACATCCATACCAGGGCCTTTGGGTCGCGATCGCGACCATGCATGGCAAAGTGAAGGCCATTGCGCCGGCTCTATGCCAGTGCTTCGCCATGACCGTCACGAAAGCTCCGGGTATCGACACCGACGCGCTCGGCACATTCACAGGCGAATTTCCCCGCGTTGGGACGATGGTGGACGCCGCCCGGCAGAAGGCAAAATTGGCGATCGCGCGAACCGGCGCGCCGCTCGGCATCGGCAGCGAAGGAGCCTTCGGCCCCGATCCGTTCATCCCGTTCCTCGCGTCCGGCGTCGAGGTGCTTCTCCTGCATGAGGCGGCAAGCCAGCACGAGATCGTGGTGCAGAGGCGTACCGAAACGAATTTCGCGCACGTGATCGTCAGGCCGGAAGACCCGTCAGACACGACGCTCATCCATTAGGGCGTGCAGAACCGCAGCGACGTCATCGCAGCCATTCGCGAGGTCTCAGAACGGTCCGCCTCGGCGAACGACATGGTCCCGACCGATATGCGCGCCCATCTCAATCCCACCCGCATGTCTTCGATACAAGATGCGGCTCGAAGGCTGGCATTCAAGATCGCAAGGCGCTGTCCTGATTGCGATCAGCCAGGGTTCGGGCTTGTCGATGTCGAACGCGGCCTGCCTTGCTGTGATTGCCGGACTCCGACACGCCTCATCCGTGCGGAGATTCACGGCTGCTCGGCCTGTGGCTATCGCCAGCGACGACGTGAGCGGGGAGACCGGCAGCGCCCGGACCCCACCTGGTGCGACAACTGCAATCCATGATAGGCACTCACCCGGCCGGATATGACCGCCCGCGCCAGAGACGATCTTGCCGTCAGCGCCAATCGCGCGCTCGCGAGATCACGCTCCGCTGGAGGCGGTGCTCCGCCGCCTCGAAGGTGAGCAGACGGCGCACGACGACAGCCAGGGCAGCCTCGATGGGCAGCCACGCGAGCGCATACGCCCATACGGCGAGCGCATAGGTCCAGCCTATGGGGGTGATGAAGATCCCGTAGACAGCGACCAGGGTCCCTATGACCTGTGTCGCCTCGGTGGCCAGGAAAAGTCTCAGATTCGGATAGGGCTTCTGCCAGAACCATCCCTGGCTACGCGTGACATAGATGGTGAGATGCCCGGCAATCAGGAGTTTGAGAAAGATGATGGTCTGCAGCATCTCGCGCGGCAGCTTCATCACCACATCGACATACCAGAACAACACGAAACTCTCGGCGACGCCGATGCCGCCGAGGCAGACAGCGAGCGTCAGCACGCGACGCATGTCCCAGCGAACCGGATTTCTGGCCACGACGGCATTGTCGTAGGCGATCATCATGATCGGCACGTCGTTGAGGATCGCCAGAAGCACGATCATCAATGCCGTGACAGGGTAGAAGTCGAAGACCAGGATTGACAGGGTCATGAACAGGAGGATGCGGATCGTCTCGGCGATGCGATAGGTCGCGTAGCTGGTCATGCGTGCAAAAATCCGCCGCGCTTCGGCGATCGCCATCGTGATCACCGCAAGCCCTGCCCCCGTGAGCACGACATCCGCGGCAGCACGTGCGGCATCCGTGGCGCCGCTAACCGCAATCCCTGCATCGGCCTGCTTCAGAGCCGGGGCGTCGTTGATGCCGTCCCCGGTCATTGCGACGATATGGTCGTCTGCCTGCAGCAGCCTGACGATCTGGAATTTGTGCTCCGGAAGTACGCGTGCCACACCGTCCGCCTGCTCGATGCGCATGGCGATCTCGTTGTCGCGGGCATGGTCGAAGAGTGCGGCGGCGGACTGTATGTTCGTCCCGAGCCGGAGCTGCCCGGCAATCTGACGGGCGATCGCCTCGTGATCCCCGGTGATCATCTTGATGGAAAGCCCCATCTCTCGCGCGCGGTTGATGGTTTCGGCCGCGTCCTCTCGCGGCGGATCGAAGATGGGGAGCAACCCGAGCAGGTGCCATGCGCCGCCCTCGGCGCAACTCGCGACCGCAATCGCCCTGTAGCCGTCCCTGGCCAGTTGCTCGACCTCGGCCTCGGTTCGAGCGCGCAGGCTCTCTGGTGGTGACACCAGGTCCAGAATGACTTGTGGCGCCCCCTTGCTGACGCTCATTGCCGTCCCGTTCCGCTCGACCTTCGCTTCCGTACGCTTCGTCATCGGATCGAAGGGCGTGAACGACAGCAGTTCGTATGACAAACCGTTCTCGTCGTCCCCGCTCGCGGCGAGGACGGCTGCATCGATTGCATCCGGATCGGTGCGATTGCTCGCAAGGGAGGCTGCTCGTCTCAAGTCCTCCACCGAGACACCCTCGCAGGGGCGCGGATCGGCAATGGTGAGCCTATTCGCTGTGAGTGTACCGGTCTTGTCGGCGCACAAGACATCGACGCCGGCGAGTTCCTCGATGGCGACGAGCCGCGAGACGATGGCTTTCATTCGGGCAAGCCGCTCGGCACCGACAGCCATGGTCACGGAGAGGACCGCGGGAAGTGCCGCCGGAATTGCCGCGACGGTCAGGATCAGGGCGAACTGAAGCGCCGCGAGGAAGGAGGATTGGCGGAAAAGGGACACGACGAGGATCATCACGACCAGCCCCAGCGTGCCCAGGATCAGAAAGTTGCCGATGCCGAGTATCGCGCGTTGGAAGTGGGACGTGGTCCCGGCCTTCTGCACAAGGCTGGCGGTCTTGCCGAAATAGGTTCGCATGCCCGTGGATGTCACAACCCCGACCATCTCGCCGAGTTTGACGACAGACCCGGAATACGCCGTCTCACCCGCCTTCTTCTCGACGGGAAGTGACTCGCCCGTCAGCGCCGACTCGTCGACACTGAGATAGCTTCCGCGCACGAGCCGGACGTCCGCGGGCGTGATGTTGCCGAGGCGCAGAGACACGACATCGCCCGTGACCAGGTCGCGGGCCGCACAGGATTGCCATCGTCCGTCGCGCAAGACACGCGCCGTCAAGGCCAGTCGCTTCTTCAACAACTCGATGGCAGCGTCTGCCTTGCTCTCTTGCCAGTAGCCGACAACGGCATTCACAAGCAGCAGGGTGGAGATGATGATGAAGTCCGACCAGTCGCCGAGGAGGGCCGACAAAGCCGCCGCCGCCTCGATCATCCAAGGTATTGGTCCCCAGACGTAGCGCAGCAGCCGCTCCAGAACGCCCACCCGCTTCTCGATCAGGGCATTCGGACCGTCTCTGCGAAGCCGCTGCGCGGCTTCTGCGCTGGTCAGCCCGCTCTCCATATCCGTCTGTTGCTCTTGGGCATGCCCCCCTGTTGGACTGCCGCTGGCTATTTCGTTTGCCCCAGGCTCAGACGCGCGGTTCACGCCACGGTCTCCTCGGTATGGATCCAGCTTCTCGCGCTCTTGCAGTCGGCAACCGGGAAGACCTTCACGGGGTGATGAAAGAACGGCGCGAAGAGGCGGACCGCATCGGCGATCCAGCCGGCGTCCGTAACGACCGCGATGCGTCCGAAGGCGTTCCAGCGCGACAGACCGAGCTTCAGATCGGCCCACGCCGCACCAGCCGTCAGCCCATCGAAGTCGGGACCGAGAAAGCAGAAGAGCCGGATGTGCTCATGCTTGGCGATCCGTGCTTCCACCTCGGGAATCAGCACATCGCGATAGTCCTCGGATGTAACCCGGCCCGTGCCGGAAACGGCGAGGATCGTGTCGGGATAGTCCTTCAGAATCTCGATCATGTTTCTCGCTCCTGATGGTCGCGTCCCTCCGTCACGGTTGCCCCTGTCGAGATGCATTCGCAATGATCCAGGTGGCGATCCCGGGCCACGTCTCGGCAAGCGTGCGCCGCCCCATGAAAAGTCCAATGTGTCCCCCCGGAACGAGCGCCTTCTGGACCCCGGACGGCGCGGTCCCGACGAGAGACTCGGCCGCAAAGACCTGCTCTTGTGGCGTGATGTCGTCCTCCTGGCCCGCCAGCAGGAACACCGGCGACGAGATCTTGCGGAGAGACAACCTTTGGCCGAGCCCGACGAATGTGCCTTGGGCCAGCCTGTTTTCTTTGAACAGCAGCCGGATCGCCTGGAGATAGTAGCGGCCCGGCAGGTCGATTGGGTTCTCGTACCAGCGCTCGAACCGCTCCGTTCGCTCGATGTAGGACCGGTCCTCGATGTGCTCGTAGAGATCGATGAACTTGCCGAAGTACTGCTCACCGGGGTGCATACTCTTCCAGCCGGCCAGCATGCTCTGCCCGAGCATGCGTCCGCCACCAGCGGCAACCATGTCCTCGTAGAAGCTCATCGGCAGCTCGTGGGCGATCCGCTTGATCGCTCCAGAGCCTTCGTCCGTGTCGATCGGTGCTCCGGCGAGAACGAGTGTGGCCACCTTCCGCGGAAAGCGGCTTGCATACATCGCCGACATCCAGCCGCCCTGACAAAGGCCGACAAGGTTCACCAACCCGCCGAGGTCGTCGACGGCGACGTTGATCTCGGCCAGATACTTGTCGATATCATAGTCACGCATCTGCGGCGTGGCCGACTTCCAGTCCGCCACCAGGACGCGCTTCAGCCCTGCTTCGAGCAGTGTTGCGACCAGGCTTTGCCCCTCGGCATGGTCGGCGATCGTGGCGCTATGTCCGGCGTAAGGTGCGTCGATCAGTGTCGGAATGGCGCTGGCTGGCGGGCTGGAACGCGAAAAGTCACGCAGGACCATGGTGTCGAGTTCGAGCACGGACCGATTGTCCGTCACCCACGCCGGAGGCGGAGGTGCCTCGATCCGTCCGGCCTCGACGAGGTACTTCATGTTGTCCTGGACTAGCTTGAGACCGGTCTCCTCCATCTCGATGGCAGCAGCGAGTGGCCAGAACCAAGGAACCGAGTGCTCTCTGCAGGGGCGTCGCACCGGTGAATCAGTCATCAGGTCGGTCCTTTTCATATTGAACGCGCCTGCCGCCGACGCTGGCGGCCCCCTCAGCCGTCCAAGGTCTTGCGCCTCTTCTCGTACTCGGCCAGATCGATCTCCCCCTTGGCGAGCCGCTCATCCAGAATTTCCCGAGGGGATCGCGCGGGTTTCGACGTTCCTCCCTGGCCGGTCGGGCGGATCACGACGAAAAGAATGATCGCGATCAGGAGCGCAAAGGGCAGCCACATCGTCAGGGACCCGAATGGCATGAGCCACCAGTGCCCTCCAAACCAACCCGTCCATTCGTCGTGCATCAATTCAAGCCTCCATTCGAGCAGGGCGCCGCAGGCTTACGACGTTCCGGATGCCAGCTTGATTAGGGTTGCCTTGGTGTGCCGGGCGACGATCAGTTCCTCGTCCGTCCCGACCACCCAAGCCGATACCCGGCTCCCGCGCCTGCTGATGCGCTCTGCGTGCCGGTTGTTGGCAGCCTCGTCGATCTCGATCCCGAGCCATGCCGACCGCGCGCAGATCATGCTCCGGACCGCGGCCGAATGCTCGCCTATGCCGGCGGTGAAGACGAGTGCATCGAGACCGCCAAGTGCCGCGGCGAGACCGCCGAGTTCTATGCATGCGCGGTAGACGAAGAGTTCGACGGCCTCCTGAGCCTCAGGCCACACACTGCCGATCAATGTGCGCATGTCCCCGCTCAGGCCAGAAACCCCCATGAGGCCGCTTTGTGTGTAGAGCATCGCCTCGAGCTCAGAGACGCTCAGGCCGCGCTCGCGGAGCAACCAGATCAGCAGCCCGGCGTCGAGTTCTCCCGGCCGTGTTCCCATGACCAGACCGCTCAGGGCACTGAACCCCATGGTGGTAGCGATGCTTCGACCGGCCTGGAGTGCGCAGAGGCTGGCTCCGCTGCCGAGATGGGCGACGACGGTGCGCCCCTGCGCTGCTCGAGGGGAGAGGGATGCGAGGCGGCCCGCTATATGTTCGTAGGACAGCCCATGAAACCCGTAGCGCCGCGCTCCCGCGTCGGTGAGGTGGCGCGGCAGTCCATAGATTTCGGCAACACGCGGCAGGGTGCGGTGGAACGCGGTATCGAAGCAGGCGACTTGCGGGAGCGACGGATACAATCGCGACACCGCATCGATCGGTGCGAGGTTCCTTGGTTGATGCAGGGGGGCTAGTGGAACGAGCGACCTGAGAGCGGCGAGCCGCTCCGCTGTCACGAGGACCGGTCCGGTATGCTCAAGCCCACCGAGTGCTACGCGGTGCCCGACCGCCCATAGGAGACGATCACCGAGTTCCGCTCGGAGCCACTGCATGAGGTCTTCGACGATCCCGTGAGGGGTCGCGCGTCCTGACGCCAGACGCTGCGTTCCGGCCGACTGTCTGCCATCGGGACCCCGGATCGTGATTATCGCACCGCCCTCGCATGTGTCGGCCTCGCCCTTGAAACGCAACGTGAGGTCATACGCATAGAGCGCAAACTTGATGCTCGACGATCCCGCATTCACAACCAGGATATCACCCGCGCTATCCATGATGTCACTCACCGGCCAGGGCTGCCATTCTTGCCTTCCCCGCACTCTGCCCTGCGTGCGTCTGCAGCACGGCGACCGCTGCGGACGCCAGGCGGCTGTGGGTATCGTCAGCGCGGCTGGTCAGAATGATCGGGACCCGAGCACCAACGACGATGCCGGCCCCCTCGGCATCGGCTAGATATTCGAGTTGCTTTGCGAGCATGTTCCCGGCTTCGAGATCCGGAACGACGAGGATGTCGGCGCGCCCTGCCACCTCAGATCGAATGTGCTTGATCTCAGCTGCCTCGGCGCTGACGGCATTATCGAAGGCAAGCGGCCCGTCGACGATGCCGCCGACGATCTGCCCCCGCTCCGCCATCTTGCTCAGGGCCGCCGCCTCGAGTGTCGAGTGGATGCCGGGCGTGACGGTCTCGACAGCGGACAGCACAGCGACACGCGGCGTCTCTATTCCGATCGCGTGCGCCAAATCGATTGCATTCTGGACGATGTCGCGTTTCGCCTCCAGGTCAGGATAGATGTTGATTGCGGCATCCGTGACGAGAAGCGGTCTCGCGTAGGTTGGAACATCCATTACGAAGACATGGCTGACCCTGCGCTCGGCGCGCAAATTGGGCTTCCCCGCCACGATCGCGTGCATGAGGACATCGGTATGGAGATCGCCTTTCATCAGCGCTTTAACAGCGCCCGAGAGGACCAACTCCACACCTTTCGCCGCCGCATCCTCCGCGGTCGGGGCATCGACGATCTGATAACAGTCGATATTGCGGCCAGCCTTGTACGCGGCGCTTCGAATTGAGCCGGCCGGACCGACGAGCCTCGGGATGATGAGGCCAGCTTCCGCAGCCTCGACAGCGCCGGTCAGCGAGACGCTATCGACGGGGTAGATGATTGCAGTCGGAAGCGCCTCGTAGTCCTGCGCCATTCGAACGAGGCGCCTGTGATGAAAGCCGCGCGCCTCGGACCTGACCTCCGGCAACGCGAGGCGTGGCCGCCGAATTTTGCCGGTTGGCGGGATCACCTGGACCGTGCCTTCCATCAGGCTTTTGCCGTCTGCGCCGAGCAGGCGGCATTCGAGCGTGACCAGACGGCGTGCGCTGTCCTTGTCTCGTACCGTGACGACGACACTCACCGTTTCACCGAAAGCGATCGGGGTGTGAAAGCGCAGGTCCTGCCCGACATGGACCGTGCCGCTCCCTGGCAACTCGGTCTCGATGAGGATCGACAGGAGCACCGGTCCCCACATGGCGATGCCAGCTCCATCTCGAAACTGACCGGCATCGACCTGCTCGTCGCCAACGCGCGCTGACACGACGGTGCCCGACATGACGGCAATGAGTTCGTCGTCGTGCCACGACACTGTCCGTGTCAGAGTGGCGCTGTCTCCGACCTTGATTTCGGCGAACGTCTTGTTTTCGACCGTCCCGACCGAAGTGCGTGTGCTGCAATGCATGGGGACACCATCACCGGTCGAGGTGGGCGCCAACCGCAGCGAGTACGAGCCCGAGCCCGGCAAAGCCCAGATTCAGGCCAAGAACGAGCCCAAGGAACCAAGTCGCGGTCTGTGGCCAACCGATAAGCACGAGCCCCACGAGCAGGAAATCGACCACCGCGCTGCCAAGCAGCCATGGCCAATGTCGCGTCTGCGCGCGAAGCTCGTAGGCCATTGCCGCCATGCCGAGACCATGAGCGATGAAGTAGGCGATCATGACCATGGTCAGGCTCAATTCGCCTGCGAGTGGCTGCAGCGCGATCAACAGTCCGACGATGCCGACGAGGAGAGAGAGAACGAACGCATGCCAATGGCCGGGTCCCCGTCGCGCGCTCAGAGCGGCGAGAATGCCGAACAGACCTGACGCAAAGAGTATCCAGCCTATCAGAACCACCGTGACGAACGTTCCGATCGCCGGAAGCACGGCGAGGACCGCACCGACAAGAACCATCGCTGCGCCTTCGACCGAGTAGCGCTTCCAGTGCGCCCTCAGCGTCCGTCTCGCCCGCGCTTCGATTGCACCGTTGACCTGCTGACGAGCCGGCTTGTTGATGTAGGGGACGCTCATGGTCGGCCTCCGTTTGTGAGCCGTGAAGATCGCACCGCCTCACGCACACACGGGGGCAGCGCCGACGCGGGGGTGCGCCCGGCCATCATGGGTGGGGTATGATTGATGGACCGGGCGCAGGCTGCGACGCTGGCTGCAGAGGTAGGGGGCGGGTCTGCGTCGCAGCCTAAGGGAATCTCGTGGTCTGCTCACCGCCACACGGCGCGACGGAACGCGGGTT
>JAGRKR010000317.1 GCA_020442225.1 Hyphomicrobiaceae bacterium
GGCTGGCGCATGTGCGTGTCGGGCTGCCCCTACAAGAAGATCTACTTCAACTGGTCGAGCGGCAAGAGCGAGAAGTGCATCCTGTGCTACCCGCGCATCGAGGCCGGCCAGCCGACGGTCTGCTCCGAGACGTGCGTCGGGCGCATCCGCTATCTCGGCGTCGTGCTCTATGACGCGGACCGTATCGAGGCCGCGGCCAGCGTCAAATCCGAGACCGACCTCTACGAGTCGCAGCTCTCCGTCTTCCTCGACCCCAACAACCCGCTCGTCGCCGAGCGGGCGCGGCTCGAGGGCATTCCCGACGCCTGGATCGAGGCCGCGAAAAAGTCTCCGATCTGGAAGATGGCGATGGAGTGGAAGGTCGCATTCCCGCTGCATCCCGAGTACCGCACGCTGCCCATGGTCTGGTACGTGCCGCCGCTCTCGCCGATCACGTCCGCGGCCGAGGCCGGCAAGATGGGGACCGACGGCGGCATGCCCGACGTCAAGTCCCTGCGCATCCCGCTCAGGTATCTCGCCAACATGCTGACCGCGGGCGACGAGCGGCCGGTGGCGACCGGCCTCGAGCGCATGCTCGCCATGCGCACCTACATGCGCGCCAAGACCATCGACGGCGTCATCGACGAGGCGGTCGCCAAGCGTGTGGGCCTCACCCCTCTGCAGATCGAGGAGATGTACCACGTGATGGCCATCGCCAATTACGAGGACCGCTTCGTCATTCCGACCAGCCACCGCGAGGTGACCCAGGACGCCTACGAGCTCCGCGGCGAATGCGGCTTCTCCTTCGGCGACGGCTGCCTCCCGAGCGACACCAAGGCCAACCTCTTCGGCGGCATCAAGGTCAAGAACGACAAGCCGCGCATGGGAGCCTACTGATGAAGACGCTCAAGGTGCTTTCCGCTCTGCTGACCTATCCGACCGAGGAGCTCGCCGCCGCAGCTGACGAACTCAAGGCCGTGCTGCGCAGCGAAGGCGTGCTTCGCGGCGCTCACCTCGCGGGCGTCGTGGCGCTCATCGACGATCTCGCCGCCCGCGATCCATTCGATGCGCAGGAACGCTACGTCCTGCTCTTCGACCGCACGCGCTCGCTGTCGCTGCATCTCTTCGAGCATGTGCATGGGGAGAGCCGCGACCGGGGGCAGGCGATGGTCGATCTGCTGCGGCTGTACGAGGAGGCGGGCTACTCACCCACCGACAAAGAGCTGCCCGACTTCCTGCCGCTCTTCCTCGAGTTCGCCTCGACGCGCGATCCCGCCGATGCGATCGAGCTCATCGGCCAGCCGGCGCATGTGCTGGCCGCCCTCAAGGAGCGCCTGGCGCGCCGCAGCTCGCCCTATGCGGCGGTGCTCGACGCCCTGCTCGCCCTGTCGAAGGCCAGGCTCGATCCCGCACAACTCGCGGCGCTGCGGGCCGAGGTCGATCCCGACCCCGACGATCTCGAGGCCCTGGACGCTGCCTGGGAGGACGAGGAAGTCACGTTCGGCCCCGGCGCAGCGGCTGCCGACTGCGGCATCGACCGGCTGGCGGCGAAGCTCCGGCAGGCCCGCCGCCCGGCGCCGGGACTGGAGCCGCAGCCCGGCCACGGCCCGCAGACCATCATCACCCATAATTCGACACCCCGCACTTGAGGAGCACGCGCCATGCGCGACGCGATCTTCCACATCCTCTTCGTCTGGTACCCTTACGTCTGCCTGTCCGCTTTCGTGTTCGGCAGCCTCATCCGCTTCGACCGCGAGCA
>JAGRKR010000318.1 GCA_020442225.1 Hyphomicrobiaceae bacterium
GCGATCCGGCGGATCGTCTCGGCCGGGATGCCGGTCACCTCGGCGGCGCGCTCCGGCCCGTGCTCGTCGGCCAGGAAATGCCGGGCCATCAGCTCGAATACCGGCCGCGCCTTGCGCCCATCCGGCAACGTGATCTGGCCGGAGAGCTGAGGCGCGATGTCCGGCAGGTGCGCATCGACGATGGTCTGGCTCTTCTGGTCGAAGGCGCGGGCGTGACCATGCTCGTCGCGCAGCACGAGGCCGTCGTCGGCGCTGCCGGGGTTGTCGATGATCAGCCAGGGCGCGTTCGTAAATCGAATGAGAAAATCGAGGTCGATGCTTTGCGAGCGGAACAGCTCATGGATCAGCGCCGCCACGAAAATACCGTCGGTGCCGGGTTTCAGGCCGATCCACTCGTCGGCGATGGCGTTGTAGCCGGTGCGGACGGGATTGACGGCGAGCACCTTGGCGCCGCGCTTCTTCAGCTTGCCGAGGCCGATCTTGATCGGATTGGAGGCATGATCCTCGGCGATGCCGAACAGGATGAGGTACTTGGTCAGATCCCAGTCGGGATCGCCGAATTCCCAGAATGCGCCGCCGAACGTGTAGAGCCCGGCTGCGGCCATGTTGACCGAGCAGAATCCGCCGTGCGCGGCGTAGTTGGGCGTGCCGAACTGCACCGCCCACCAGCCGGTCAGCGATTGCGACTGGTCGCGACCGGTGAAGAAGGCGAGCCGCTTGGGATCGCTGCCGCGCACGTTGCCGAGCCACTCGGTCGCATGGCCGAGCGCTTCCTCCCAGCTGATCTCCTTGAATTCACCGGAGCCGCGCGGCCCGACACGCAGCAACGGCGCCCTCAGGCGCGCCGGCGAATAGTGCTGCATGATGCCGGCCGAGCCCTTGCCGCAGATGACGCCGCGGTTGACGGGATGCTGGCGGTTGCCATCGATGTAGCGGACCTGGCCGTTCTTCAGGTGCACGCGGATGCCGCAGCGGCACGCGCACATGTAGCAGGTCGTGTGCTTGATCTCGTCGCCGACGGGGGCGGAAAGCTCTAGGCTCGGCTCGGCTGGCGCTGCGGTCTGCCCGGTCATTGTTCTCCAAACCTACAGAGGTGCCGTAGCGTCACGTCGGGCACGGCGATTAGCGCTGGCTTTGCTCTCCTCGGCGGCGGCGTGGGAAGATCCCGGGCACCACGCCAGCAGTTTCGTTCGCAGCTTGCTGCGGAGCACAAATAATTGACTGGTCGCACGCTGCGACGAGCCCAACTTGTCGTGATCACCGTAGCATCGCCGAGCAGCATGGCCTGTCGGCTCGACGACGCTTTCATTCTCTTGGTAAGGGGCTATCATGGCCTTGACCATGCGGCCCATTATCTCGCCGATATTACATTTGTGATGTGCGTCACACAGCTGCGGGTTGGCTATCCTGTTGCACTTGTTCGCGTTTGCCCGCACGCCCAGCTACGCGTTACAGAATGTTAAGGGATCGCCGAACATGCGGGTGTGGTTGAACCAGCTCTTGCGCAGCAAGCGTGGCGGGGACGACGGCATGCGTTCCGGTGCTGCGGATGGCGCGCCCGCGGCGGCCGACCCCGGCTCTTCGGCGGTCGCGCTGCTCTCGTCGGGCGACGGGACCACCATCGAGGTGGACGGCTCGCGCGTGGAGGCCGGCCGGTCCATCGTCATCGGGCGCCACGCGAGCGCCGACGTCGTCGTCGACGACGATTGCATCTCGAAGCGTCACGCCGAGCTGAGCCTGAGACCGGACGGCCGCCTCGAGGTGCGTGATCTCGGCTCGCTCAACGGCACCTGGACCTCTGGCGGCCGCGTCGACGCCGCCGTCATCGCCAGCGGCGAGCGCGTCCGCTTCGGGCACCGCGAATACACCGTCATGCTCAAGCGCGACATGGAGGCGGCGCGCGAAGCCGGCTGGATGCTCTCGTGCTTCGACGAGGACGGCCAGGTCATGCAGCTCGAATTGCGGCCGGAGACGGACCCGCAAAGCGGACTGGCCATGGAGTCCATCTGGTCGGTGGGCCGCGCCGACGACCTTGTCGATGTCGTCATCGAGCGCAACGACATATCGAAGATGCACGCGCGCTTCCGCTTCATCCCCGGCATGGGGCTCGAGGTCATGGACCTCGGCTCGACCAACGGGACCTTCGTGGACGACGAGCGGATCGACGGAAACTATCGGCCGCTCTCCGGGGCGGAGTGTATCCGCTTCGCGACGATCGAATTTACCTTGAGCCGGCTCTAGGAGGATCGCTCGAGCGGGCGGCGACCGTCGCCCGCCTCTTACCCGTGCCCGACGCTGGAGTGGGCCGGTGGACTAACGACGTTTGCCAAGACTGGACCGGGTTCGGATTGTCCGCGGGTCGCCGGAAATGTTAGCCTCTTGCAGAGGGCAACGGTTGGGACTTCACTTCAGGGGAGCGAAAGCCATGGCGGGCGGCATCGGAGTGGGGCTCGTGAGCACGGCTCGGGCCGTGACTCGGGTCGCGAGGTTGTTGCGACTTGCCGTTCTCCTGTGCGCGGCCGTGGCCCTGGCGGGCTTCGACGTCCAGAAGGTCGAGGACAGCGTCGTTCGCGTCTTCGCCAGCGGTCAGGGACGCCTCTCCACGGGCTCGGGCTTCGTCGTCTCCGGCGGCACGGTCGTGATCACCAACAATCACGTGGTGGCTGGACGCAACAACATCTTCGTCGGGATGCTGGAAAAGGGCGTACCCTTTTCCACGCCGGCCCGGCTCGTCTATGCCGATCCCAGCCGCGATCTCGCGGTTCTGCGCACCGAGCGGCGCATTCCCGGCTCCATCGCCAAGATCGCCGACTACGAGCCCAAGAAGGGTGCGGAGCTGGTGGCCCTGGGCTTTCCGGGCTACGCCGACGAGAAGTTCCCTCGCGAGGCGTTCGAGGGCCGGTTCAGCAAGAAGATGTTCGATGCCACGCTGACCAAGGGCACCGTATCGCGCTTCCTGGACAGCTATGGCAACCGCACCGGCCGCGTCATCCAGCACACGACCACCATCAATCGCGGGAACAGCGGCGGTCCGCTGTTCGACGCCTGTGGCAACGTCGTGGGCGTGAACACCTTCGGCAAGCTCGACAGTCAAGGCCGCGAGCTCGTGCCGGGCATCTATTTCTCCATGCATTCGAGCGAAGTTCTGGCCGTGCTGCGGCGAACGGGCCTCGAGGCCGACCAGATAGTCAAGAGCTGCGATCCGAAGCCCATCGTTCTCGCCGCGCCGCCGCCTGCCCCCGCGCCGGCGCCGAAGATGACGCTGATGTACGCGCTGTCCGGCGCGGCGCTGTTCATTGCCATGATTTCGACGATGACGGCTCTCATCGCCTATCGCCGAAAGCCCGAGCTCATCCGCGTGCCGTTGTCGCGCCTCAGCGAGTCGGCCTCGCGACTGTTGCGGCGGCCGGGCTCTGAGAAGGTGCCCGCGCCGAGGCGGGCGCAGCTCGACGATCGCGCCATCGAGAAGCGGGCCTTGCCCCTCAAGTCCGCCGACGTGGCGCCGACCGACGCACTCAAGCAGCTCGTGCTGGAGCCGCAGTCGTCCGGCTTCGATCCGATCCGGATCGAATTCGACCGCTTCGCCTCCGGCCGGCGGCTGCTCGTGGGGCGCGGTAGTGGATCCGACGTGGTGGTCGCGGACCCGTCCGTGTCGAGCCGTCATGCCGAGCTGTCGCTCGACGAGCGTGGACGTGTGCACGTCGCCGACCTGCAGTCCTCGAATGGCACCTGGGGTGACGACGGGCGCGTCACGCGGGCCGTCCTGAGCAACGGCCAGACGCTCCGCTTCGGCAAGATCGCCTATACCGTGCGTCTCGGCGGCATGCTTGACAACCGCGCGGCGGCGCAGACGTGGGTGCTCGAAGGGAGCGATGAGGCGGGGCGCAGGCATCGCCTCAAGCTGGTGGCGACGGGCGAGGCGACCTGGATCATCGGGCGGGAATCTCCGCCCGCCGACCTGCTCGTCGAGAATGCCAACGTGTCCAAGCAGCACGCGCGCTTGCGCTACCGGCCGGGCAGCGGGCTCGAGATCGCCGATCTCGGCTCGACCAACGGCACGCGCGTCGACGGCGAGAGTGTGGGGAGTGGCTATCGCAGTCTGGCGCGCGCAAGAAGGGTTCAGGTGGCGGGCGTCGTGCTTGAGCTCAAGCAGGGTTGAGCGAGGCGCACAGCGCGTCTCCCTCGATCATGCCGGCTTATGGCGTGTACAGGTATGAGCCGGGGGTGCTACCCCCGCTGGGCAACGCAGCAGCACGATGGCGCAATGGGCCGGGTGCTCGGGCAGATGGCGGGAAGGCGAGATGAAACTGATGCTCGGGACACGGAGATCGCTGCAACGGCCAGCCGGTAACGCCTTGCGTGCCTTGGCACTGATTGCGGTCGCGTTCCTCTCGATGGGACTCGACGTCAAGACGGTCGAGGACGGGGTCGTGCGCGTCTTCGCCATTCGCGGCCAGCGCATGAGCCTGGGCACCGGATTCCTCGTCCAGGGCCAGAACATCGTCGTCACCAACAATCACGTCATCGACGGCGGCGAACGCTTCGTCATCGGCACACTCGACGGCGGGCGTGCCGTGTCCAAGCGTGCGACCGTGCTCTACGTCGATCGCCAGAAGGATCTCGCCATTCTCCGGACGGAGGGCAGCCTGCCGGGCCGCTCGGTGCCGCTCGCGTCCTATGAGCCCGCCAAGGGCTCGGACGTGACAGCCATCGGCTATCCCGGCGCCGCCGACGACGAGACGCAGCGGCGCGGCGCCTCGGGTGAGCTCGAGCCCCGCCTGTTCGACAGTACGGTGACCAAGGGGACCGTGTCCCGTATGGTCGACGGCGCGCTCGGCAACACGGCGCGCATGATTCAGCACAGCACGCCCATCAACCCCGGCAACAGCGGCGGACCTCTGTTCGACGATTGCGGCGCCGTGGTCGGTGTCAACACGCTCAGGAAGCACATGGTGCAAGGCCCCGGTGGCCGGCCGGACTTCATTCAGGGCATCTTCTATTCCGTCCATACGAACGAGGTCATCAAGTTCCTCAAGCAGCACGGTTTCACGGCCGACCGCACGCGTTCAGGCTGCGCGCCGCGCGCGGCGGGCGGACCGAAACTGTCGATCATGTACGCGATTTCCGGCGCGGCGCTGCTGATGGCGACCTTCGCGGCGCTCATCGCCTACTACCGCAAGCCCGAGATCATTCGCGTGCCCCTGTCCCGCGTCGGCGAGACGGCGTCACGCCTGCTGCGGCGGGCGCCGAGCACGGGCGGCGGCAGCCAGAGCGGAACCTATGGGGGCAGCCAGGGCGGCCTGCCGCCGGCGCGGCCTTACCGCAGCAGTGCCGTCGGACAGGGAACGCTGCCTGCGACGGGGCAGATCGCGCAACTCGTGCCGATCGCGGGCGGCAGCCCCATCATGATGGACATCACGAGGCTGTCGGGCGGCAGCGCGCTCGTGCTCGGCCGCAATGCGAGCTGCGACATCGTCATCGGCAACGACACGGTCTCGAGCCGCCATGCCCGTCTCTCGCTCGACTCCAGCGGCCGCTTGCGGATCGAGGATCTCGGCTCGTCGAACGGCACCTGGACGACGACCGGCCGCGTCACGGACATCAGTCTCGACACCGGTGACGCCATCCGCTTCGGCAAGGTGAGCTTCACGGTCATGCTCCCGAGCGCCGGCTCGGTCTCACAGGGTGTGCGCGCGATGCCGTCGGGTTGGATGTTGTCCGGCTTCTCGCAGGGCGGACAAGTGATCCAGTTCGTGCTGCGGCCAGAGGTCGATGGCACCGGCAATCTCGTTGAAACGACGTGGTGCGTCGGACGCGATCCCTCGCAGGCGCACTTCGTCATCGACAGTCCCGAGGTCTCGAAGCAGCATGCCAACCTGCGCTTCGTGCCGGGCAAGGGGTTGCAGATCTGTGATCTCAACTCCACGAACGGAACTGCCGTCGACGGCAAGGGCGTCGGCACCAGCTATCGGTCGCTCGACGGCGTGCGCAAGGTCAGCTTCGCCAAGTTCGATCTGACGCTGAGTACGCTCTAGGGTGCGATCGGTCGAGATGGAGGCGTGGAGCGTCGCCATCGAGGGCGTGAATCGCACCCACTCGGGAGTCATCGGGCG
>JAGRKR010000319.1 GCA_020442225.1 Hyphomicrobiaceae bacterium
CAGCGGATTTTGATTCCGCCATTCCCAGGTTCGAACCCTGGCGCCCCAGCCAATGTTTTCAAGCGGTTATGCCGGTTGTCGCTTGGCCTTGAGCCGCGCCACGGTCTCCGCGACCAGCGGCGGCAGCGCTTGCTCGGGGAACGGATAGACCGAGCTGACATTGATTTCGCACAGCACGAAGGTGTCGGAGCCGTCGGCATCCTTGGCGCCATAGAGGAAATCGGCGTCCCACAGGACCGGCAGCCCGGACCGCGCCAGGCCGACGCTCTCGCACAGCTCGCTGATCCACTCCCGCTCGAGCTTGTCCTTGAGGGGCTGAAAGTCGGGGCGTGAGGGCGGATAGTAGAGCCGCGGCCCGGGCAGCGGCGCGTCGGTCGGCGAGGCGCCTGCGGGGGCGGGGTGAAGCAGGTTGATCAATTGCTCGCCGAAGCCTGCCACCCGGTCGCCCACCATGTAGCAGCGCACCATGCCCTCCGGCAGCCGCGCCTGATAGGGCTGGTCGATCATGCCGCCGTCCGCTGCGAAATAGGGCTGGCAGCGCGCGAGAAAGGCGCCGAGGGACAGCCGCTCCTCCAGGCTGCCGCGCTTGGCGTGGCGCACGCGCAGCGGCGTTTCCGGCGAGAGTGCGGTGTGCGGGGCGCTCGCCGGGTCCGCCAGCTCCACCTTCCAGATGCCGTCGCCGCTCTGCCCGCGGATCTGCTTGAGGACGCGCGGACCGGTCGCCAGGCTGGCGGGAAGCTCCAGGCGCATTGCCTCGGCGCTTGCGTAGCGTCGCGTGTCGCAACCCCAGCTCATGGCGCGCGTGCGGAAGAGCACGTCCTTGGTGCCCATCCGTTCGATCGCGTCGGGATGTGCGCTGACGACCACGCCCTCGGCGGCAACGTCTCTCAGCATCGCGTTCAGGATCGTGCGGTCGCGGCCCGCCTCGATCGGGTTGAGCCAGACCAGCACGCCGTCGACCGACAGGAGCCGCGCCCGCATCTGCTCCACGAAGGCATCGGCATAGGGGGCGCCGATCACGTCGAGGCCGGCATCCGACAGCGCCGTGGCGATGCCGGCGAAGCGCGAGCGCATGACATCGCTCGCCGGCCCTTGCGCGACGTCGGCTGGGAAGAGAATGGCAACGCGGTGTGGGCGGGTCATCGTCGTCTGGCTCCAGGCTCGTGGGCACAGACCGTGGAGCGCCTGCGATCGCGAGGCCGCCGGCAGCCTCTCCACGACGGTCGTGCGCCGTCGCAACGGAACTTGGGCCAGGAGCCTGACGGGGCGTCCGCACTGCCCCCGCGCTGCCTGTTTAGCGCTGCGGCTCGCGTGCTGGCAAGGCCCGCGCGCCAGGACGGCCGCGCCGGCGGCTGCGGGCCGCTCGTTCGGCGCGGTGTGAGCAAAGCGTGCGAATCGGTCATAAGAGCATCCGCGAACGGGGTGCACCGATGGAGACGTCCCTTTATCCGCCGATCAAGAGGTTCCTCGAAGGCCTGGGCCTCGAGGTGAAGGGGGAGGTCTGCGGTTGCGATGTCGTGGCCCTCGACCAGGGCGCGCCCGTCGCCGTCGTCATCGCCGAGCTGAAGCTCACCTTCACACTCGAGCTGGTGCTCCAGGCGGTGGACAGGCTGCCGGTGTGCGACGACATCTGGCTCGCCGTCCGCGCCTCCCGCCGCGGGCGCGGCCGCGAGGGCGATCCGCGCGTGCGCAAGCTGTGCCGCCTCGCCGGTTTCGGACTGCTCACCGTGTCCGCCCGCGGCCAGGTCGAGGTCATCGTCGAGCCTGTGCCCTGGCGGCCGCGGCGGGACCCGAAGCGGCGCTCACGGATCGTCGAGGAGCACAGGAAGCGCAGGGGAGATCCGGCGACCGGCGGCAGCACGCGCCGCCCCATCATGACGGCCTACCGTCAACAGGCGCTGGATTGCGCCAGGGCGCTGGCGGCGGCGCCGGGACGCCCGCGCGACCTCAAGACGGACATGCCGGACGCGCCGAAGATCCTGCAGCGCAACGTCTACGGCTGGTTCGAGCGCATCGAGCGCGGCCGCTACGGCCTCACCGAGCTCGGCCGCGTCGAGCTGGAGCGCTGGACCAGGGAGTGACCGTGTTGTGCGACGGTGGATTTGCAGAAGAATGGCTGTCGGTCGTTCGGGCATTGACGCGGCGTTCCTGCCCGCCAATCAAGTCCGCAGCTGAGGGAGGTCTTGCCGAAGTCGGAGAGCCCTCGATGCGGGCAAGTGACCCACAACCGTCCTCGGGCCAGCGCTCAACACTTGTGTTGCATCGAGGACGAACGCATGGATCAGCACACCGTGCGCCGCAACATTTGCATGGCAATGGACAGCGCAACAAGAATGTCTGCTTGAGCATGGAGACACTTTTCGTTCCCGTCTTCACGGCGGGCCGGGTTCAGACTGATGTGCTGCAGCAGGCGTCGCTCCGCTCATGGTAAAGCCGTCCCGACGGCTGACATTCCCAACGCAGGGTTTTTCGCCATCGCCAAGTCCAGCAGCAACCGAGGGGACCGTGTCGAATGCCAGGCTCGCGCAAGCTTCTCCAGGAATACGCTACGTATCCCGGTAGTTGCCAATCCACCTGTCCATCCATCGGGCTCATATCGCGTCTCGAATATGATGGGCTGGACGGCGCGCGCTAAAGGCATAGAGGAGCTATGTGAACCTCGGAAAGCGAGCCACCTGAAGGAGCGACTTCAGTCGAAATTCCGTGATGGAAAGACCCGCCACTCGTTGTGCTCCAGTCGTAGCACCAAGTATTCGCTCCCTTCATTGTACTTTTCGAAGCGCACCTTGTACCGCAGGATGGCGAATGGGCCGCTAAGATCCCGGTACTTATCTATTTTCTGCATCTCCGGATCTGCGGTCGTCTCCGCAAAGTAGACGACGACGAGCGTCCGCGAGATCACTTTGCCGAACATCTCGCGGTACTGCACGATAGATTTGAGTAGGTCGGAGTCTGGAAATTTCTGGGATTTTTCGCTGAAGAGAGGCCGCAGCTTCTTGATATCGGGCGTGTCGGTGTCGAGGATGGCCGTGACCTCCTTTGCAATTGCGAGCACGGCCTTCAGTCTCGGGTCGTCGGCCTGGGCATAAGCGTTGCCACAGACCAGGAGCATCAGCAGGGCGGACACGGCCTTCAGAAGGCGCAAGGCACTCATGCATCACTCCTCAGTACCTCAAGCCGGGATCACCCAGGCAGCATCCGGTCGTGCTGACGCTACCCTGCTGGCTGAGCGTCGGCAACGGCCTCAGATGGATTCAGAACGCTCGCTGGCCATGAAGCGACCGATCGTGTCCACTCAGACGGCTCGTGATTGACTGTAAGTCAAATGAAAGAGTATCGTCTGACGCGCAAAGGTCACTCGACGATGTGACTGGCTACGCCTAGCCCCTAGGATGCGTGTCATGTGTGCGAGCCGGCGGAGTCTTCTGATCGGTGCGAGCGCTGCTCTTGCGGTTGATCGATTGGCGGCCGTCTTCGTTTCGTCGGCCCTCGCACAGTCCTCTCGATTGCCAAGTTACCACACACCGAGGCTCGATGCTGCCGTTGATCGGTTCAAGTCCGAGTTCGGCTCACATACTCAATATTTCCGCTATGGCCAATTCTACCTGACCAATCACGAGCGGGATCAGATCCTCAGCTATATCGACGGCCTCATTCGCTCGGATCCCCTGATCGCCGCCCTCGGTCGCAGCGGACTGGGTGCCTTCGTGACCGCGGCCATGAACGATTTCCGCGACCTGTTTTTCAACGGCGTGTCACGCGTCGATGTCGCCGCGGCGGTCCGGCTTGCCGAAAGGGTTGCCCGTTCGATGAGCGACGGCGCCCGACTGCGCGCGGTCTTTGCGCCGAGACGGGACGAGAGGGCTTGGGCGCGTACGTCGTTCGAGGTCGTTTGGGGGAACCCGGTCATTGCCCCGGGTCCGCCGCTGCTAGGTGGACCGCCGTCACTCCGCCGGGCACGCGCTGCTTTTGAGTATGAGAAAGACAAGTGCTTCAGATGCGCGACGGCGATGGCCAGCAAGCTGGCCGCACGGCGGGGCATGAAGCGCCTTCCCCCGAGTCTGGCCATACCGAGATCTATCGTCGCCAACGCACAGGTGAGGGCATCCGGACGAGGCGTGCAATCGATCAGCTACTCGTCCCCTGCCACCCTGAGGCTGACAGTGGAGCGCATGAAGGCGGCACTACGCGCCGGGGCCTTCGTGCTGTGCGGGGTTCTCAGTGGTCTGGCGCAAGACATGAGCACGTTTCCCAACCCCGAGCACTTCCTGCTGGTATTCGATCACGACACGATCGGCGGTCGGGATGCTTTCGTCTTCTGGGACGCGGATGCGGTCCGCAGCAATATCCTGGATTCGCGCGGCGGCGGCGGCTGGGGGCACGGCTTCGGGTGCCTCATTCATGCCGACGGGCATCTATCCACGGCATTCAGTACGGCGGATCTCGCTGCGGTGGACCTAAGCAGCAGGGATACCAACGGCGATCACCTCATACTGCCTAGACGACATCGCTATCAGGTCTACCAGATGCGGACGCTGCCACAATAACTGACGCGTTGCCTTCGGCCCTAAGAGACTCTGCGCTGCTCTCTGAGCTTCATAATGCGACCCCTGCTGTGCGATTTCGATCGTTCGAGGAGTGCACGTCATGCGCGAGCCAATGGTTGCAACTGGGGACGGAACGGCGACGGCAGGTCGTCGCTTGAGTAGGAAACTGGCGCGGCTCCTCGTGGGCGCTTGGAGCACGCTGGCGGCACTGACACTGGGTCCCGCGACAGTCCGCGCGGACGAGGTGGACACCGCCGTGGAGGCATTCTCGCTGGCGACCTCGCCACTCGGATTCACTCCAGGGCCGACCGAGAAGCTGATCATCAAAGCGCTCGTCCGCTGCGCGACCAACAAGAGGTCCGTACTCGTATGCGCCCGCGAGGAGGCCCTTCGCCAGTTGCCGGCCGAGACGCGCCCCCTCGCGACATGCATGTTGCAAGGCCGGTCGATCGAGGCCTGCGCGGAGAACGAGCTGCTCCGGAGGCTACCTCCGGAGACACGAGGCGTCGCCCAGTGTCTCGCCAGCAGAAGATCGCTTGCCGATTGCGCGAGAGGTGAGATCGCGCGACGGCTGCCGCCTCAGACGCAGGCGATCGGCACCTGCATGACGTCCGGCGCGAGCTACGAGAAGTGCGCCGCGCAGGAAGCTCTGCGCCGCATGCCTGCGGCATCGCGTGAGATAGCGGCCTGCCTGGCCAAGCGCACCGACATCGGCAAGTGCGCCGTGCACGCCGCCGCTGGTTCCAAGCAGCGCCACACGCTCGATCTGATCGAGAAGCTGAAGGCCGACGGCCGCAGCGATCTCGGCAAGCCGCCCAACGGAATTCACAACATCATCAGGGTGGCTGAGGGGATCAAGCATGACAAATGGGACGACGTTCTGATCTACGGCGGCGCGGAGGTCTACAAGGTCGCGGCAAAGATCGTTTTGAGCATCTTCCTCACACCAGCTTTGCAACCACTGATCAGCCCAATCGTCGACACCGTCGTGCAGAACCGGGTGCAACTTGTTGCCAACCTGATCAAGGGGCTCAAGCAGCGCGACCAGCGTCTAATTGGTCAGGCGGTAACCGAGGCGTACCTGCTTGCCCAGGTTGAGATCCCCTGCTCCGTCGTCCCGGGCGACCTGCGTGAAGCCGTTTGCGGTACGATTGGCAAGATAATCAAGCACGTTGGGAAGGTTGGCGGTGATGCCGCTGACCTGGCTGTCCGCCTCATCAAACGGCCCCTAGCAATCCCTGACACGCTATGGACGGAAACACAGGGTGCGCGGGAACGGATCGCGGGAAAGAAAAGGGGATGCATGCCGGCGCCGAACTACTATGCCGGTCACTATGTGCGATGCTACCACCGCGGGGCCTATCTCCAACTTGCCGGCTCAAGCCATTTGACCCCATTTCGTGATGCGCTCAATGGGAATTGTCGCCGCTATTACGATCAGTGCTTTTTTTCTAATAGGTTTGACGGCCTATGCAATCCGCAACGCGACATGTTCCGCAAGCACGTTGATGAAATCGCTCGCGGCATTCGGTACGCGGCAACTGTCTATGCTTACTCGTACGCGCGCTTCATGAAACGCCAAGGCAAGGCAATTTGTGATGGTCGTCACGCCGACCAACAGACAAAGGCCTTCATCAGCCGCTGTGAACAGGCCCTCTATAAGCAGATGCCTGTCAAAGGCCATCCGCGGAACGACAGTTGCGGAGGAAAATACAGCTTTGCGGAAACAGCCCATCATGTCGCATGTGCGAAGGCTGTAGAGCGGATGGACCCTCGCCGAGTGCAGACTGCAGCATGCAAAGCAGCTCCGCGCTGATCGGAACACTGGAGGCTATTATGTCACGGCTATGGTGGACTGCTTCAGCGATAACCCTGCTTTTCGTGGCAATGGCGCTGACAGGAGGAGACGCACTAGCAGCTCGGGAGTGTCGCTGGTTCGGCACCAAACCCTTCTGCGATGGTAAATGCCCGACCGGATGGACGTATACGGGCAACCGCGAGCCGTGCACGACCGGCTCACGGCGAGAGTGTTGCCGAGAGGTCGCCAGAGCACCGCTACCGAGCCCGCGGCCCCAGGAATGCCGATGGTTTGGAACGAAGCCGTTCTGCGACGGGAAATGTCCTTCCGGCTGGCAATATACCGGCAAGAGGGAACCTTGCACCACAGGTTCGCGACGGTATTGCTGCACGCTGCTGCCTGCGATCGAGCCGCGGCCTTCAGCCACTGCAATCTCCGTTCTTGCCTACAACATCTATATGCGACCAACGACCCTATTCAAAAATGGCCAATCCATTCGTGCGGGGCTGCTCCCGCGCTATCTCAGAGGCTATGACGTTCTGATTTTTAGCGAGGCGTTTGATGATGATGTGCGACGCAAACTATTGGGATTGCTCCGGGGCGAGTATCCCCATGCGACGAGGGTCGTCGGGACCGATCGAGGCGTTGAGCAAGACGGGGGCGTGATCATCGTCTCCCGCTGGCCGATCGAGAAACAGGAGCAGCGCCGCTTCGGTCGCACCTGCGCCGGCTCTGACTGCAAGGCTGACAAAGGGGTTGCTTATGCCAG
>JAGRKR010000320.1 GCA_020442225.1 Hyphomicrobiaceae bacterium
TTGATCTGCGCCCAGCCGGTGATGCCCGGCTTGACCTTGTGCCGCGCGAAGTAGCCATCGACCACATCCTGATAGAGCCGGTCGGCGGCCTTCGCCTCGAGGGCATGCGGGCGCGGTCCGACCAGCGAGAGCTCGCCGCGAAGGACGTTGATCAGTTGCGGCAGCTCGTCGAGGCTCGTGCGCCGGATGAAGCGGCCGACCCGCGTAACCCGCGCGTCGCCACGCGTCACGAGCTTCGCGGCATTGGCGTCGCACTTGTCGACGTACATGGAGCGGAACTTGAAGACCTCGATCAGCTCGTTGTTGAAGCCATAGCGCTTCTGGCGGAAGAGGATCGGACCGCCGCTGTCCAGCCGGATGGCCAGCGCGATGATGGCCATGACGGGGGCCAGCAGGACGAGCGCCAGCACACCGAAGACCTTGTCGAACAGCCACTTCAGGATTAC
Source organism: Hyphomicrobiaceae bacterium (assembly GCA_020442225.1). The sequence continues at coordinate 447 of JAGRKR010000320.1, forward strand.
GTCCCAGCCGACGATCGGCTTGTCCGCCAGATCGAGGAACGGCACGTTGCCGATGTAGGAGTAGGAGCGCGGCCGGAAGCGAAGGAGGCCCGAATGCGCGGCCAGGCGGATGTCCAGCGGCAGCACCCACAACCGCTTCAGCAACTGCAGCAGCCGCCGCTCCGCGGTGAGCGGCAGCGACACGATCAGCAGATCGATGCGCGTCTTGCGCGTGAAGGCCAGGAGGTCCTCGACATTGCCGAGCTTCGGGTAGCCCTTGACGCTGGAACGCACGCGCTCCTCGCCGCGATCGTCGAAGACGCCGCAGACGCGGACGTCGCAATCGCCCTGATGCTCGAGGGCCGCCAGCAACTGCTCGCAGTCGTCACCACCGCCGTAGATCACGGCGCGGCGGTTGAGACGTCCCTCGCGCGCCCAGCGCCGCGTCAGTCCGGCCAGCAGCAGCCGCGCGGCCACGATCATGACGCCACCGGTCACGAACCACAGCGCGAGCCACACGCGAGAGAAGTAGATGCCGGCCTTGAAGAAGAAGACGGCGGCGACCATCATGCCCAGGCCAAGCCCCCAGCCGCCGAGCAGCCGAGGCAGATTGCGCAGGCAGGCGGAGAACGCCGCGATCCGGTAGAGCCCGAGCGACTGGTAAACGAGCGTGGTCGCGCCTGCCGCCGCGGCCACCGCGACGATGTAGCCGGTATCGAGCAGGACCTTGGCGTCACCGAGATAGATGGAGGCCAGGGCGAGCCCCAGCCCCATCAACAGAACGAACTCGGTCATGCGGACCGTTCCCGCCACCACGACCGGCGAGATGAGGCTGGCCGTCTCGGTCAGTGCCGCGCCGACGAGCGGCGCGCGCATGGACGCGATAGCCGCTGGTGCGGCGCCTTTGCCCGCCTCGACGGGCGATCTGGTAGAGGTCGACTGATTGAGCAGCACGTTCATCAACACCCGAGAGCCCCTCGCAACGCGACATGCGACATGGGGGCTCCTGAGCATGAAGCATGCCAGGACGGAGCGGAAATTCGTCTTTCCCTAAATCAGGACGCCGTCGGAACTTCCTGATGCCGCACGAACGGGCGCGCTTCCAGGCATGCGGCGTAGACCGACAGTGCGCTGGCGGCCATGGCGGAGACAGTGAAGCGACTGCCGAGCGCCAATTTGAGACGATCGGCGGTCTCGCGTGCCGCGGCGGGCGCGTTCAGGACCGCACGGAGGCGGACGGCCAGGGCCTCGGGGTCGCCGGGCGGCACGAGCCCTGCCACATCGGCGTCGACGATCTCGGGAATGCCCCCCACGCGCGTGGCAACGAGAGGGACACCGGCGGCTACAGCCTCGAGAACGACGTAAGGCAAAGACTCCGCGCGCGAGGGAACGACGAGGCAGCGCCCGAGCGCGAAGGCATCGTGAACGGGCATGGCGCAGGGGAAGCTGACACGGCCGGAAAGCCCGAGCCGTTCAGCCAGCTCCTTGAAGCTTGCGGCGTCCGGCCCCGAGCCGACGATCACCGCGCCCACGGGGCGCTCGGCCGCGATCCGTGCCATCGCCTCCAGCAGCACGTCGACGCCCTTGAGCTGCCGAAGCTCGCCGACGAACAACAGATCCGCCGCATCCGCAGCCGGCCGGTGGGGCATGAAGTCTGCGGCCGTCAGCCCGTTAGGGATGATCGCCACCTGCCCCGGCAGGCGTCCGACCTTCTGGCGGAAGGTCTCGGCCGCGAAGGCGCTTTCGAATATGACCGCATCGGTCAGGCGCGCGAGTTGCTGCTCCAGCCCGAGATAGATGCGACCGATCAGCGACGAAGGGTCGTAGTGGAGGCTGCCCCCGTGCGGCGTGTAGATCGCCGCGACACGCCTGCCGTCGCGCTTCAACGCCCGCGCGGCGAGGCGCGCATAGGCACCGCCCTTGGCGCCGTGACCGTGCAGCACCTCGACGTCCGCGGACCGCACCAGTCGCAGCGTGCCCCGGTATGCCGTGAGATCGCTGAGCGAGATGTGCCGGCTCATCGCAAGGCGCGTCAGGCCCAGCTCGAGGTGGGGCTCGAGCTCCGTGAGGCGCCGTTCGCTCAGCGCGTTAACCGAACCATCGTCGCAAACGATGCCGACGGCATGTCCGAGCCGCGCCTGCTCGCCCGCAAGGTCGCAGACGTGGCGGAAAAGTCCACCGATCGGCGCCCGCAGGCAGTGCAGGATGCGCATGGCGCGGCTCCTTCCGCGAGCGCTAGAACCATCGCTCGTAGACAAAGATCGTATCGCCGGGCTGCACGACGTAGTCGCCGGGCACGTCCATCTTCTCCACCATGCCGTTAATACGGCGTGTGATCTGGACGCGTTTCTCGTCCGCGCGCTCAGAGTAGCCGCCGGCGATGGCCACGGCCGTGCGGACCGTCATACCGTTGACGTAGGGGAACTGGCCGGCATTGCGGACCTCGCCCAGGATGAAGAACGGGCGGTTCTGGTGGATGTCCACGGTCACGTGGGGGTCACGGACATAGGTGCGGCCGAGCTGGCTGCGGATGCTGCCCTCGAGCGCATACGTCGTCAGGCCGCGCGCGCGCACCTTGCCGATCAGCGGCACGGAGATGAAGCCCCTGTGATCCACGACATAGAGTCGCGAAAGGTTCGGCTGGCCATAGACGAAGACGCGGAGACGGTCGCCTGTATCGAGCAGATAGGGCGGGTCCTCGTCGGCAACCGCTTTTGGACCGACGATGCCGGCAGGATGCACCCGCGGCTCACCCCAGGCGGTGTGTACGGGGATGTCGACGGGGGGAGCGGCCTTCACGTGGATATCGACCGGCGGAGGCGGCACGGGGGGGAGGATGACGGGCGGCGGCGCCGTCATCGGCATGTCCGTTGCAGGAACATCGACCACGGGAGACAGGGCCGGATCCGGCAACTCTTCGCTAACGAGTGCGCATCCTTGGAGCCCCATGAGGGCCACGAGTACAGGAACTACCAGACGCCGCGACATTGAACACAATCCTCACAAGACGGAACACTGCGCCAAGACGAGCTTGGACCAGTCCGTTCTAATCCGAGGATGGTTAAGAAATGCTTTGTCGGAGGGCTGATTTGAGACGCTTAAGCGTTTGGTTACCGCCACTCGTTCTAATACGGCACACTAGCAGTTCCCTTTGCAATGGTCCGACCCTATGACCGCCACCCGGCAATCGCATCCCGACGACATCGAGTTCGGCTCCGTCCTGGCCGCCATCCGGCGCGCCTTGCCGCGCCTCCTGGTGATAACGGCCGTCATTGTGGGGCTCGTCTTCGCCGGTCTGGCCCTGGCGCAACCGCGCTACAGCTCCGTCACCCGCATTCTCATCGGCAAGGCCGACACGGTCTTCACCAAGCCCAAGGGCACGACCGAGACGACGGAGACGGTCACACAGAAGATCGACAAGGAGGCCGTGCAGAGCCAGGTGCAGGTCATTCTCTCGCGCAACCTCATGGCCAAGCTGGCCCAGGAGCTCGATCTCGCACGCCGGCCGGAATTCAACAGCGCACTGCCGAGCCCCGGCGCGCTCAACAGCATCCTGCGCCTCCTCGGCATCGGCGGGCCACGGCCCGGTCAATCCGAGCAGGATCGCGTGCTTGAGGCCCTGACGGAGCGCCTGCGCATCTTCCAGATCAAGGACTCGCGCGTCATCACCGTCGAGATGTCCTCCGTCGATCCGAAGCTCGCCGCCGACGTCGCGAACAAGCTGGCCGATCTCTACATCGCCGGCCAGAAGACGATCTCCCTCAGGCAGACCAAGGGAGCGAGCGACTGGCTCGGTGACCAGATCCAGACCCTGCGACGCGAGGTTCTCGAGGCCGAGCGCGCCGTCGAGGCGTTCCGCAGCAAATCGGGTCTTCAGACGACCGGTGGCGAGCACAAGGTCACGCTCAATGCCCAGCAGCTCGCCGAGCTGAGCACGGAGTTGTCCAAGGCCGGCGCGTTGCGGGCCGAGGCGGAAGCTCGCGCCAAGCTCATTCGCGAGATGATGCAGCGCGGCAGCGCCGACGCCGCGCCCGACGTGCTCAAGTCCGCACTCATCCAGCGTCTCCTCGAGCAGCGCGTGTTGCTCGAGCGGCAGATCTCCGAGCTCTCCGCAACGCTGCTGCCGGCCCATCCGCGCATGCGCCAGATCAACGCTGACCTCACCAATCTGCGCCGCCAGCTCCGCCAGGAGGTGGCCAAGGTGGTCGAGAGCCTGGAGAAGGAAGCGCGCGTCGCCGGCTTGCGGGAAGCCGCGCTCAAGGCCAGCCTCGATCAGCTGAAAGGGCGCTCGGCGACCACGGCCGACGCCGAGGTCAAGCTGCGCTCTCTCGAGCGCGAGGCCAAGTCCAAGCGCGAGATCCTCGAGGCCTACATGCAGCGCTACAGCGATGCCCGCTCGCGCCGCAATCCGCAATCCGTCCCCGTCGACGCCGAGATCATCGAGCGCGCGGTCGCCGCCAGCGTGCCCTCCTGGCCGAAAAAGCCGCAGATCCTGCTGCTGACGACGGCCGCGACGCTGCTCGGAGGCCTCGGCATCGTCGTCACGCGCGCCTTGTTCGCCGGCGCCCGCCCACAGCCCCCCGCGCGCAGCGCCCCCGGCAGGAGCGGAGCGGCCTCCGCACCGCCGTCCCTGTCGTCGGGCTCGAGCCCGGCCATGCCCGTACCCGCCGCCGCCGCCCCTGCCGCCGGTCTCGTCAGCCAGATGACGAGCACGACCGCCGTGGCCCAGCGGCTCCTCGAACGCGCGGAAGGAACGGCGGGCTTTCGCTCGATCCTCACCGGGGCGCAGCCGGGCATCATGCCCAGCACGGAAGCCATGGAGATCGCCTCGGCCCTGGCGAAGGCCGGCCGCCAGGTCCTGCTCGTCGATCTCGGCCGGCCGGCTGGCGAGCGTCAGCCCGGTCTGGCCGACGTCATCATCGGCACCACTTCGCTCGAGACCGCCGTGACGCTCATTCCCGGCACTGAAGTGCACTACCTCTCCCACGGCAGCGCCACGGGCCGCGCCGCCGCCATCGGTGACGCCGACCGTCTCAACCTCATTTTCGATACACTCGACGAGACGTTCGAACATATCTGCGTCTACGGCGACAATGCCTCGACGCGCAGTCTGTTCACCACGATGCAGGGGCGCTTCGACATCGGCATCGTCGTCAATCGCGGCCGGCCCGAGGCTGCCCCGACCGGCTTCCTCGGTTACGACGTCTCCGACTTCGAGGTGATCCAGCTGCATCGGCCGCAGGCGGCGCGAGGTGCAGGCGCCTCCGTCCAGCCGGCAAGCCCTGCCCCGCCCGCGTGATGGCACCGACCATCGGAAGACGGCGGGGCGGGCTCGGGCTGCCGCCTTTCTCAGTCCTCTGAGCGAGCGCCGCGGCTACGAGTTGGACCCTGCTGGGGCCCTCGGTTGGCCGGATTCTTGCTACACATTGTTGATGAGCCCCGTGGCCGGCACGAGCATCGTCGTGTGCCGGTTGACGGAGCCGGCCCGCGGGCGCTAGCTCGACGGGACACACCTGAAAGCAGGAGCACTCGAGCCTTCGAGGATGGCGGCGGCCATGTCCCTTGCCGATACTATAGACGAGACCGACACGAATCCTGCAGCCTGGGCCCGTCAGCCTTGCGGTTACCGCCTTGCCGCCCCGGGAGTGAAATGAGCCGTCGCTCGACCAATCTCCTGAAGTATGCGCTGTCCGCCCTGCACTACAGTGGCGCAGACAGCCTCATCGCGCCCTTGACGCGCGGTGTCGGCGTCATTTTCATGCTGCATCACGTGCACCCCGATGCGCCCGCAGCCTTCGCGCCCAATCGCATCCTCAAGATCACGCCGGATTTCCTCGAGCGGACCATCAATTACGTGCGCGAGAGCGGCTTCGACATCGTCTCCCTGGACGAGTTGCACTTCCGCCTGACCGAAGGCGAATTCGAGCGCCCCTTCGCCGCCTTCACCTTCGACGACGGCTATCGCGACAACCTGCAGCACGCCTACCCCGTCTTCAAGCGCCATCAGTTGCCGTTCACCATCTACGTGCCGACCGACTTTGCCGACGGCACGGGCGACCTGTGGTGGCTCGCCCTCGAGCATGTCATCGCCCACGTCGACCAGCTCTCGCTCGTGATGAACGGCGAGCGCAGAACCCTGTCGTGCCGGGACCCGGACGAGAAGAACGCGGCCTTCCACAGGGTCTACTGGTGGCTGCGCTCCATCGACGAGCGTACGGCGCGGCGCCAGGTCGCGGAGATGTGCCGCAGCATCGGCTTCGATGCTCGGAAACTTGCCGCCGACCAGCTCATGGGTTGGGACGAGTTGCGCATCCTGGCGGCCGACCCGCTGGTGACGATCGGCGGCCACACGCGCAGCCATTTCGCCCTCGCCAAGCTGCCTCTGGCCGAGGCCCGCCTGGAGATGGAGAGCAACATCCGCCGCCTCGAACATGAGCTCGAGCGGCCTTGCCGGCATTTCAGCTATCCCTACGGCTGCGCGTTAAGCGCCGACGCGCGCGAGTTCGAGCTGGCCCGCGAGCTCGGCCTGAAGACGGCGGTGACCACGCGCAAAGGGCTGCTTCACGCCCGCCACACAGACCAGCTCACGGCATTACCGCGCTTCTCCCTCAACGGCGATTTCCAGGACGAGCGCTACCTGCGCGTCCTGCTCAATGGCGCGCCCTTCGCCATGCTCGACGCCGTGCAGCGCACGCGCCAGCTCGCCCGGCTCTGACACCGGCCTTAGCGGGCACGGCTCACCGGCCGTCTGCGCGCTGCTCGATGCGCACGCCGTCCGAGATGCGGTCGCTCGGGTGCAGGATGATGCGTTCCCCGGACTTCAGCCCCGAGACCACCTCGGCGAAGGCGCTGTTGCGATGTCCGATCTCGATCGGGCGATGGCGCGCATAGCGGCCGTCGGTGACGAATACGGCCCAGCGATCGCCCGAGCGGAACAGCGCGCCGATGGGCACGCGGATGACGCTCTGGGCGCTCCACGCGGAGATCCGCACGAAAACCCGATACTCGTGCCCGAGCCCCACCAGGCTCGCCCGTGGCGCGGTCAGGTCGAGGATCGTGCGCACCCT
>JAGRKR010000321.1:0-1247 GCA_020442225.1 Hyphomicrobiaceae bacterium
CGGGGATTGACCAATTGCGGCGCACGATGGTCCCACCCTGGTCCTTGCTTGCCTCCAGCAAGAGCGGCCAGTAATTGCGCAGACCGTACTCGCCCGGCTCGGTCAGGTCGACGATGTAGTCCACGCCGAGGTCGAGCAGGGCGGCCACCTGTTTCTGCGCGTTGATCGGATCCGGCGCGCTGGGATAGGGCCCGGCCAGCAGGCGCCCCGGCACGACCCAGTAAGCGTTGACCAGTTGATCGTGCGGCAGGTTCTGGACGGCCTTGTTTGTCATGGTGGCACCCCTCAGACGGTGTCGGGCCCGACGGGCAGCGCCACGAAGAAGGTCGTGCCCTTGCCCTGCTCGCTGGTCGCCCAGATGCGGCCGCCGTGCGCCTCGACGATGGCGCGCGCCAGAAAGAGGCCCAGCCCTGCGCCGGCGGTCGAGCGACGCAGCGTGCTGTCGACCCGATAGTAGCGGTTGAAGACGTTGGGCAGCTCCGAGATCGGGATGCCGATGCCCTGGTCGGCCACATAGATGACGACGTAGTCCTTGCGCTCCAGCTCCTGCTGGTCGACCGGCGCCCCGTCGAGTTCGCTGCCCACCGCTTCGTCTTCCGGCTCCAGCGCGACCTGCAGCCAGCCGCCGATGCGAATGGCGCCGCCGTCGGGCGAATACTTGATGGCGTTGTTGAGCAAGTTCGTGAAGACCTGGCGCAGCCGCTCCTCGTCGCCCCAGATGGGCGGCAGCGGCCCGTCGAACTCTACAAGGATGCGGTGGCGCTCGGTCTGCGTGCGGTAGGCATCGGCCACCTTGCGCAGCAGGTTCTCGAGGTTGACATCGGCGAAGTCAAGCTTGAGCCCGCGCGCCTGGATGCGGCTGGCGTCGAGCAGATTGTTGATGAGCGCCTCCAGCCGGTCCGCCTCTTCCTCGATAATTTGCAGACTTGCGCGCGCCGTCTCCTCATCCCACCTGGCATCCGGCCGCGCCAGCGTCTGGGCGTACCCCTTGATCAGCGCCACTGGCGTCTTGAGTTCGTGGCTGATGATCGACGTGAAGGTCGACTTGACTTCCTCTTCCTCGCGGAAGCGCGTGATGTCATGCACGTTGACGACGATGTTGATGAGCCGCCCGTTGTCGCTGTAGAGGGGCGTGAAGGTGGCGGAGACGGCCAGCCGCTTGTCGCCCGGGCGGATCAACTCGCCTTCGCCACGCAGGCTGGGCGCATCAAATTCGCCGGTGTAGGTCTCGTCGCGGCAGAAGTCGG
>JAGRKR010000321.1:1299-1778 GCA_020442225.1 Hyphomicrobiaceae bacterium
CCCACCATCGTCGCCAGCGTCTGGTTGATCGCCAGCACGATGCGGTCGGGCGTGAGGATCATGATACCGTCGGCGCTATTCTCCAGGATGGTGATCAGGCGGCTGCGTTCGGCGCGCAACATCGTATAGAGGCGAGCGTTGCGCACGGCAATGGCGGCCTGGTCGGCGAACCCTTGCAGAATCTGCCAGTCAAACGGCGAAAATGGAAAATTCCCGCGAAAGAGATAGATGAGCCCCAGCAGGCCATCTTCGAAAAGGAGCGGCAGGGGGATCACCTGGCCCAGCGTCATGCCCAGCTCCTCCTCGACCTCGCGCACGCGGCTGCTCAGGTCGATGTCGGGCGGCTGGCTCTCGGCGGCGGTGACGGCATCCTGCACCAGGCGGATGGTGGCGCCGTCGAGCAGCGGGGCAAAGGCGGGCAGCGCCTCGGTGGGGATGGCGTAGAGCGCGCGCACCTGGAAGCGCGGCGCGATCTGCAA
>JAGRKR010000321.1:1848-4632 GCA_020442225.1 Hyphomicrobiaceae bacterium
TCGAGCAGGCTGGGCAAGTCGAGCCGCGAGGTCATCGCGCGCGAAATACGCAGCAGATACTCGAGCTGGCGCAGTTGGTAGGTTGCCAGCAGCGTTGGGAAATTTGCCGACATGGGCAGCGTTCTCAGTCTTCGCGCGTCCCTGTTGGTCTCACCTGCCCCAACACGGACAGATAACGGCACAGAGCGCCGTCATTTTACGCCGGAAGATGCTCGGGGCCAAAGTACTCCGGCAGAAGCTCGCGCACGCTCGTCGTGCGGAAGTTGCCGTGTTCGTCGGCAATGTAGACGGTCATGTCCAGACCCAATTCGGCCATCACCTGGCGGCAGGCGCCGCACGGCGTGCCGCCATTGCTGGTGGCGACGGCAATGGCGGTGAAGCGGCGGCTGCCGTTGGCAATCGCCGAAGTCAACGCCACGCGCTCGGCGCAGATGGTCGACGGGTAGGCCGCGTTCTCGACATTGCAGCCGGGGAAGACGGCGCCGTCTTCGGCCAGCACGGCCGCGCCGACAAAGTAGTTGCTGTACGGTGCGTAGGCGCGGCGCCGCGCCTCCAGGGCATGTTGGACAAGCTGTTCCGGTGTCATCAGTGGTTTGTCATCCCCGATGGGTTCAAGATAGAGTTCTGGCCACGCGCTCGGCCGGTCGCCGGCGCGTCCTCCTGCTCGGCTGCCAGCGGCGGGTTGATCAGTTCCACGCGCACCTGGTTGATGCGCCGGCCGTCCACCGACAGCACGGTGAAGCGCCAGCCGTCCAGGTCGAGCGTTTCGCCCTGCTCCGGCACATGGCCAAGCAGGCTGTAGATGAGCCCGCCCACCGTGTCGGCATCTTCCTCTTCGAGTTCCATGTGCAGCAACTCGGCCAGCGAGTCGACGTCGAGCCGAGAGTTGACCAGGAAGCCATGCTCGCCGATGGGCTGCCAGAAGGCTTCCTCGTTGGTGTCGTACTCGTCCTGGATCTCGCCGACGATCTCCTCGATCAGGTCCTCGATGGTCACCAGGCCGGCCGTGCCGCCGTACTCGTCGACCACGATGGCCATGTGGATCCGCGCCGAGCGCAGCGCGCCGAGCAGGGTCTTGACCAGCATCGACTCGGGCACCACGTGCGGGTCGCGCAGCAGATCGACGATCCGGGCCTCGAAGTTGCGGCTGCGGAAGGGCTCGAGCAGGTCCTTGGCGTAGAGCAGACCGGCGATATCGTCGATCGTCTCGCGGTAGACCGGAATGCGCGAATGGCCCGCCTCGAGGATCAGGTCCAGGGCCTCCTCGAGCGAGGCTTCGAGCGGGATGGCCACGATGTCGATGCGCGGCACCATCACCTCGCGCACCTTGGTGTCGCCCAGCTCGATGATGCCGGCCATCATCTCGATCTCGTCGGGCTCGATGCCGCCGTTGCCCTCCTCGTCGATGTTGAGCAGGGAGCGCAGCTCGTCCTCGCGGATCGAGCGGGTGTGCGCATGCGGCAGGTAGCCGGTGAAGCGCGCGATCAGCTGGAAGACCGGGAAGACCAGGTAGGCGATGAGGTCGACCGGCAGCGCCACCGTCAGCGCCGAGCGCTCCGGGTGCCGGTTGACCAGCATGCGCGGCAGGTACTCGACGCCCAGGCCGGCCAGGAGGGCCAGACCGACCGGCTCGAGCCAGGGGGCCCCGGCGCGGCTCGAAGCGTCCAGGCGCAGGAGGGTCAGAAAGCCGGTGGTCGCCAGCACCAGGCCCAGGACCTCGAGCAGCCGCACGGCGGTCCAGGTCCGGGCCGGATCGTCCAGCAGCCGCCAGACCGAGACGCTCAGGCGCTCTTCGCGCGTCACCAGCTCGCGCAGCCGAACGCGGTTGGTCTCGTCGAAGGCAGCGTCGGCCGCCGCCGCCAGCGCCGCCAGCGCCAGGCCCAGCGCCAGCAGGATCGGCGAGGCGAGGGACTCAGGCGCCATGCCGATTCAACCCGAGCACGAGGCAAGCCGGCACGCCCGAGCCATGACGGTGGGCGCCTGCGGTGTCGCGCGATGGTCGGCCCGCGCTCGGAGCGGGCGCGTCGGCCGACGCTTGCCTTGAAGAATCGTCCATGTCGAATGCCGGCGAATTCTATGGCCGCGGCGAGGGGGGGTCAACCGCCGTGCTCGGATTTGAAGGCCAGTCGCGCGGCCCGCCGCTGCTGGGCCGCCTCGTAGCGCGCCCACTCCGCCTCCGTCTCCGGCTGCACCGCGCGCACCGGCGCGCTGCGCCCGTCGGGGCCGAGCGCGACGAAGGTCAGGAAGGCCTCGACCGAGGTGACGCGCTCGCCGCTCAGCGGGTGCTCGGCCTCGACCGTGACCTGGACCTCCATCGAGGAGCGCCAGGCGCGGTTGACGGTGGCGGTCAGGATGGCGTACTCGCCGAGGTGGATCGGGGCGCGGAACTCGACGGCGTCCATCGACACGGTCACCACCACCTGCCGGCAATGGGTCTGGGCCGCCATCGCGCCGATCATGTCGATCCACTGCAGGACCCGGCCGCCGAAGATGGTGCCGCGCGGGTTGGTGTCACCCGGAAAGACCAGGTTGACCGTCGTGAGACGGGAGGCCGACATGGGCTTCGGCGCCAGATGGCGGCCCGCGCCAGGGTCCGGCTCGGCCGCCTCGCTGGGCTCGGCTGGCATCGGCTCAGTCCGATTCGAGGAAGTCGCGCAAGCGGCTCGAACGCCCGAGCATCCGCAAGCGGTCGAGCGCCTCGGTCTCGATCTGCCGGATCCGCTCGCGGGTGACGCCGTAGACCTTGCCGATCTCGTCGAGGGTCTTGGGCTGACCGTCGGTGAG
>JAGRKR010000322.1 GCA_020442225.1 Hyphomicrobiaceae bacterium
GTGAGGCGGGTGTGCCGTTCTTCTCGATCTCCGGCTCTGAGTTCGTCGAGATGTTCGTCGGTGTCGGTGCGGCCCGCGTGCGCGACCTGTTCGAGCAGGCCCGCAAGACCAAGCCATGCATCATCTTCATCGACGAGCTCGACAGTCTCGGGCGCGTGCGCTCTGCCGGGCTGGGCGGCGGGCACGACGAGAAGGAGCAGACGCTGAACCAGCTTCTCGCCGAGCTCGACGGCTTCGATCCGCGCGAGGGCATCGTGCTGCTGGCGGCCACCAACCGTCCGGAGATCCTCGATCCCGCCTTGACGCGCGCCGGACGCTTCGACCGTCAGGTTCTGGTCGATCGGCCGGACCGCGGCGGGCGCGAGGCGATCCTTCGCGTGCACATGCGCAAGGTCAAGACGGCACCTGACGTCGATGTCGAGAAGGTGGCCTCCATCACGCCGGGGTTCTCCGGCGCCGACCTCGCTAATCTCGTGAACGAGGCGGCTCTGGCCGCGACGCGGCGCAACGGCGCTCACGTGCGTATGGAGGACTTCACCGTGGCAGTCGAGCGCCTGGTCGCCGGCCTCGAAAAGCGCTCGCGCCGTCTCAATCCGCATGAGCGCCGGGTTGTCGCCTATCATGAGATGGGCCATGCGCTGGTCGCCTCGTCGCTGCCCGGCATGGATCCCGTCCACAAGGTTTCGATCATTCCGCGCGGTGTCGGCGCGCTCGGCTACACGATGCAGCGGCCGACCGAGGACCGCTTCCTCATCACCCGCGCCGAGCTCGAGCAGCGCATGCAGATCCTGATGGGAGGGCGCGCGGCGGAGGAGATCGTCTTCGGCGAGATCTCGACGGGTGCGGCCGATGACCTCGACAAGACGACGGAGATCGCCCGACAGATGGTGGCGCGGTTCGGAATGGGCGGCGAGCTCGGCCAGATGGTCTACGATCAGTCGCGCAAGGGTTTCCTCGGCGACAACCGCATGGCGCCGGAGGCGCGGACCTATTCGGAGGAGACGGCGCGGGAGATCGATCTGGCCGTCAGGGCCATCGTCGATGCCGCCTACGCCAGAGCCAAGGACGTTCTCGCGCGACGCCGCGCCGAACTCGACGAAGGCACGCGCCTGCTGCTCGAGAAGGAGACATTGACGCCCGAGGAGTTCGCGCCATTGCGCTCGGCCCGCGATGCGTCGGACGACATCGGCCTCTCCGGCGCGACGCCCGCCGCGCCCGGCAGCAGTGGACGCGTGACCGCGACGACCTGAGCCCGTTTGCCGTCGCCGGGAGCGTAGATCGGGCGCTCGAGAGGGTGCGGTCCCACCGCAAGTCGCAGGCGCAACCTCCAGCGAGCCGCCGCTCGGCGGTGGCTCTGCCGGCCCTCGCCATCAAAAATCTCAAGTCTTCCTATTTCCTGCCGATCTGGCACGATCCGGCCCTGACATGCAGGCGCCGATGTGGCCGCGGCGTTCGCAAATCGATTCGGGGGGAGACAGGCGATGCGTCAGACCGAGCAACCGACGCTCGAATGCGATCTCGTCATGCGTGGCGGCATCACCAGCGGCATCGTCTATCCGCGGGCGGTTTCGGAGCTGGCCCGCCGTTACCGGTTTCGCAGTGTCGGCGGCACCTCGGCCGGGGCACTGGCGGCGGCAGCGACCGCCGCAGCCGAGTATGGCCGCGCCACCGGTCGCTCGCCGGGCTCTTTCGAGGCGTTGGCGCGGCTGCCGACGGATCTCGCCGCGCGCTCGGCCAGCGGCGAGGCGCCGAGGCTGATCGAGCTCTTCCAGCCGTCCAAGCAGACCAAGCCACTCTTCGATATCGCGCTCGCGCTCATGAGCCGCAACGCGACGAGCCTCGCGAGCCGCTTCCTGAAGGCCGTGCGCACCATGGTGGGCGGCTTCCCCGTGCCCGCGCTGATCGGCGTCCTGCCGGGACTCTATATGATCTGGGCCGTGCTCATTCTCGCATTCAACATCCGCTTCGATGACATCGTTCCGGCAGCAAAAACGCATCTGTGGGCCCTGCTCGGGGGGGTCGCGGGGTACATCGTCCTCCTGGCGCTGGTCTTGCTGCCGGTGGGGCGGGCCCGCATCGTGATTACGGCCTTTGTCCTGGGAACGACAGGGTATATCGGCGCGCTCGCCTGGTATCTGCACGCTCGCGCCGGCACGCAGGGGTTGATCTACGCGCTCGACGTGGCCGGCGGTCTGTTCGTTGCGTTGATCATCAGCATGACCGGGGCCTTGCTGCTGGGAGCACTCGCGACCATCCGCAGGGCTCACAAGGCCATTCCGGCGGGCATGTTCGGGCTGTGCTCCGGCATGACTGAGCCGTCCGGCCGCGGTCAGCCGGCGGTGACGGACTGGCTGCACATCCAGATCCAGCGTTTGTCGGGCCTGCCGGCGAGCCGCCCCCTGACCATGGGCGATCTGTGGCTGCTCAATGCCTACGATCCGCGGCGGCCCAATACGCTGCAGGGCGAGCCGGCCATCGATCTCGCGCTGATGACGACGAACATCACGCTGGGCATCGCGCATCGCTTTCCGCAGATGGAAGGCTGGCGGGGCGCCCTCTATTTCCGCAAGGACGAGCTCGCCAGGCTCTTTCCGCCGGCCGTGGTCGCCTGGATGGTTGCCCAGGCCGGAGCGCCCGAGGAGCACGTCGACGCCGGCGGCGGCTTCCACCGGCTGCCGTCCGCGGAGCACCTGCCCGTGCTGCTCGGCACGCGCATCTCCATGAGTTTTCCCTATCTCCTGAGCGCGGTGCCGCTCTACACCGTCAACTGGGCAGACACGGAGCATTTTGCCAGCACCGGCCGCTACCCGTTCGAGCGCTGCTGGTTCTCCGACGGCGGGTTGACCAGCAACTTCCCCATCCACTTCTTCGACGCGCCGGTGCCGTCGCGGCCGACCTTCGCCATCAATCTTCTGCCGGCCGAGACCCAGATCGATACGGTTGTCGTGCGCAAGATGCGGCGCGGTGCGCCGGAGGTGCACCGCGTCGAGCGCGTGAAGCGGGCCGGTCCGGGCGATCCTGGCGCCAATCCGCAGTGGCAATACGTCTGGATGCCCGGCGACAACGAGCCCGAAATCCATCAGGCCATGCGCTTCAACCGGTTCGATCGTCGGCCGGGGCCGCTCGGCGGCTTCTTCTGGGCGCTGTTCGACACGGCGCGCAATTCGGCCGATACGGCGCAGATGTTCCTTCCCGGCTACCGTGATCGCATCGTGCACATCGCCATGCAGGAGCACGAAGGCGGCCTCAACCTCGACATGCCCCAGGAGATCATCGAGGCGCTCGGCATGCGCGGCGAGCTGGCGGGACGGCTGCTCACCGAGCGGTTCGCGCCCGACGTGCACGTCGAGACGCGCACGGGCGAGCCGATCGCGCTCGACTGGAACAACCACCGCTGGGTCCGCTATCGCATGTTCATGGCCTCCCTCGAGGCGACCGTGCGCGCATTCGCGACACGCTGGCAGAACGATGCGCAGAATGCCGATCGGCTGCCGCCCGGCTACTTGACGCTCAAGGATCTGCTGGAGCGGAGCCGCGACAGGATCGGCAGGGAGAACCTCGGCTGGTATTCCGAGGAGCAGTGGTTGCATGCCCGCGCCAATACGGAGAGCCTCGTGGCTGCCGTCTCGACTTGGCAGTCGCCGCACGACACGTTCGACGCGACCGTGGACGAGCACGGTCAGCCGATTGCCATCGGCGGCGCGCCGGAGCCGCGTCCGCTGCTGCGTGTGGTGCCGCCCGACGAGATCTCGGCCCCCTCGGTCGCCAGCCAGACGCCCGGCCACCAGCAGATGCCGCCATCTCGCATGCCCGAGCCGCGGCGATGAGGCTCACAGCTTGAAGAGCAGAACGCCTGCAACGATGACCAACATGCCGACGAGCTCTGCGCGGAGCAGCCGCTCGCCGAAATAGAAGCGCGAGATCACCAGGTTGAAGACGAGCTGCACCTGTGCGGCGGCGGCGACGTAGGCGGCGTTCTGCAGCGCCGAGGCGGAGAACCAGAAGATCGTGCCGAGCGCGCTCGTGACGCCGATGAACGTGCACAGGCCGCTGTTCTGCAGCGCCAGCTTGAGGCCCGCCGGCTGGCGCACGATGAACCAGGCGCCGAGCAGCAGGAACTGAATGAAGACCATCGTGACGGCGCCCCAGCCGGCCCGGTAGAGCGGGCTGCCGCTTTCGAGCGCCAGGATCGCTTCGCGCAGGGTCAGGTACGATAGCCCGAAGATGAGCGCCGTCAGCAGCCCGACCTGGGTCGGACGCCCGAGCAGCGTCTGCACGGCCGAGGCGTCGGCGGCTCTGAGCGTGCCGCGCAGTCGTCCCGCCGATACGAGGAGCACGCCGGCGAGGGTGACGAGGATGGCCACCCAGCCCGTCGACGATACCGGCTGCGCGAAGAGGAGCATGCCGATCAGCGCGGTCATGATGACGTCGACCTTCGACAGCATGGTGCCGACGGCGAAGTTTCCGAGCTGGAACAGATAGATCAGCGTCGCCGTGCCGAAGAACTGCAGCAACGCCGAAGCCGTGCAATAGGCCAGGAACGTCGCGTTGAGCTCGGGGCGCTCGCCACCGTGAACGGCCAGGAGTGCCAGGATGTAGACGATGAGCAGGGGCAAACCGAACAGGGCCCGCACATACGTCGTGACCAGTGTCGGCATGCGCTGGTTGAGGGTCTTCAGGCCGGCAAGTCGCAGCGATTGAAAGAAGGCCGAGGCTGCCGCAAGCAGGATCCACAGATAATCCATGGCGGCAGCTCGCCCTTTCTAGAGAAGCCTGAAGAGCAGGATGCCGGCCACCGTCACGACGATGCCCGCCAGCTCCAGCGGCGAGACGCGCTCGCGAAAGTAGAGCCAGGAGATGAGGAGCGTGAAGACGACCTCGACCTGGCCGACGGCGCGCACATAGGAGGCGTTCTGCAGCGCGAAGGCGGAAAACCAGCCGATCGAGCCGAGCGCGCTGGTGAAGCCGATGAAGCTCGAGATGCGCCGGTTGGGCCAGAGCTGGCCGAACACGGTCGGCTCTTTCCAGAGAAGCCAGATGCCGAGGAAGATCACCTGCATACCCGTGGCGACGACGACGGTCCAGGCGCCGCGCCACAGGTAGCTCTGATCGCCGAGCGTCAGCGTCGCCTCGCGCAGCAGCAGGTAGGAGAACGTGAACAGCAGGGCGCAGGCGAGCGCCACCTGGGTCGGCCACGACACCAGCGACGACAGGAGCGACGAGCCCGGCGAGGACAGCTTCGCGAGGCCGATGCGACCGGCCGAAAGCATCAGCACGCCAAGCACGACGATGACCAGCGCGATCCAGCCCTTGGGCGTTATGGTCTCGGAGAAAACGAACGTTCCGATCAGCGCGGTCATCACGATATCGGTCTTCGTCAGCATCGTGCCGACGGCAAAATTCTTCAGCCGGAACATGTAGATGAGCAGGGCGGTGGCGAGCACCTGCGCCAGTGCGCCGCCGAAGCAGTAGAGCAGGTAGTCGGTGCGAAAACGTGGTGCACCTCCCCCGACGAGCAGCAGCACGGCGACGAGGTAGGTGATCATGACGGGCAAGCCGAAGATCGATCGCACGTAGGTCGTGCCCATCGTCGACATGCGCTGGTTGAGGTCTTTCTGAGCCGCTGTCCGGACGGCCTGCATCAGGGCCGCGAAGATGCTGACCGGAATCCAGATGTGCTCCATCCCCCACCTCTCCCCGCCGGCCGGTCTGGCCCGCTTGCGCCTGGGCAAACGAGCGTGCTTAGCACGCCTCAAGAGGGCTCCCAAGCACGTTGGCGGCAATGCCGTGTTTTGTGCGTGACGGCGACTCACCTATGGTGCCGGCTCGCTTAGTCGATCACGGGTCGGACGATATCGCCGAGGGCATCCATGCATCTTCTGTTCCGCATCGTCTATGCCGCACATGCGAACGGCACGCACCACAAGCTGGCGCTCGACGCCCTGCGTTTCCTGCGCGCCGCGGACGGCGAGCAGTGGCAGCGGCTCTTTCTCAAGAACGCGCGCCTCTACCTGGATGGCTCCAAAGCGCCCGATACAGAGTTCAAGGACTTCAAGAATCACGTCCTGCATGTGCGGGATGGCTTGTGGGGCGGCGCGCCGGAGAAGGTGCGGAGCTGGTACGGGCATCTGGTCGAGGCGCTGCGGCTCGGGAACTGGGAGAACGCGGTCTACTGCGCCGGCGTGCTGAGCCACTACCTCACCGATCCCATCCACCCCTTCCACACCGCGCAGTCGGAGGCCGAGAACAACGTCCATCGCGCCGTCGAGTGGAGCATCTCAAAGTCGTACGATGCGCTCTGGGCGCTCGACACCGCCGAGAAGCTGGCCGAGGCGCCGATCCTGACCGAGGGACCGAACTGGCTCGTCGAGCTGGTCTGCCGGAGTGCGGAGCTGTCGAACCGTCACTACGAGAGCCTCATCGTCCACTATGACTTCCATCGGGGCCTGGTCGATCCGCCGGCCGGGCTCGATGCCAACGCCCGCCGCATCGTCGCCGGCCTCATCGGCTATGCCGCGCGCGCCATGGCCCTCGTGTTGGACAAGGCCATCGCCGAATCCGGCGCCAAGGCGCCCGAAGTGACGCTGACGGTCGAAAGCCTGCTCGCCACCCTGCAGATCCCGCTGAAATGGCTCACGCGCAAGCTTGCCGATGCCGAGGATCGCAAGCTCGTCGAGCGCATGTACGACGAGCTCCAGGCGACCGGGCGGGTCGAAGAGAACCTGCCCGAGGACGACAGGACCGTGCGCGATCTGCACCGCGCGCAGGTTCTTGCCAAGCAAGCGCGCACCGACGTCACCGAGCGCTTCCCCCTGCCGAAGCCGCGCAAGAAGCTCCCTCAGACGCCACTCGCGCGCCGGGAGCCGGCCGCGGCCGTACCGCCTGTCGTGGCGGAGCCGTCGCCGCGCCCTGTGATCGCATCCGTGCCGTCTCCGCTGCCGTCGCCGCCCCGCGCCGAGGCGGCGGCCACACCGGCCGCCAGGCCCGCAGACACGGCGCCGATCAAGGCCGCCGAGCCAGCTCCGCCTCCCTCGAGGGAAGGCGCGCGGTTCGCCCTGGCGTCGCTGGCGCCACGGGAGCCGACCGGGGACGTCGACGAAAGCAGGGACGCGGCAGCCCGTGAGGGACGGCGGTTCCGCCTTGCCAAAGACAGTCCCGTGGTGGACGCGCCGGCCATCGGACCGAAGACGGCGGATCGCCTGATGGCCGTCGGCATCGACACCGTTGCCGATCTGCTGGCTGCCGATCCGTCAGCTACGGCGGAGGCGGTCGCGGTGCGCCACATCAAGTCCGCAACCATCGCCGACTGGCAGGATCAGGCGCGGCTGGTGTTGACCGTGCCCGGCCTGTCCGGCACGAATGCGCAACTCCTGGTTGGCGCGGGGTATCGGTCCGCCGAGGCCGTGGCCAAGGCCGAGCAGGGCGCTCTCCTGGCGGCGTTGCTGCGCTTCGTGCGGACGCCGGACGGCGAGCGGGTGCTGCGCTCGGGCTCGCCGCCCGACATCGAGAAGGCGCTGGACCTCATCGCCAGGGCCAAGCAGGCCGATCTCGCCCGGGCAGCGTGACATTGCCGTGACCTCTTGCAATCGCGTCCTGGTCGGCGCACATTGAGCGTGTTCCGAGGGGGGCCGGCAGCAGCCGGCTGAGATGAGGCTGATGCCGCCTCGCCACCCTTTGAACCTGATCCGGGTCATGCCGGCGAAGGGACGGACACATGCGCTCCTCCGACGGATCATGACCATCGATGGGACACCACGGCTTGCCGTGGTCGATGAAGGCCGTGGCCTGAGAAGGATGAATGCTGCCCGTGAGCGAGGGATCGGCACCGTCACGTCTGATCGCCGGTTTCGCCGGGCCGCTGATGCTGGCCCTGGGTGTCGCGATGCTCATGAACCGCGCGGCGATGGTGGCCATGACGGGTGAGTTCGCGCGCAATCAGGGTCTCGTCTTCCTGGCCGGCATCCTCGCGCTCGTTGCCGGCATCGCCATCGTGAGGGTGCACAACGTCTGGAGCGGCGGCTGGCCTGTCGTCGTCACCGTGCTCGGCTGGCTGGCGATCGTCGGCGGCTTGGCGCGCATGTGGTTTCCCCAGTTCGCGGCTCCCATTGCCCAGACACTGCTCGGCGGCCGACAGACCGCGCTCGTCATCGGTGGCGTCGCGCTGCTCGCGCTCGGCGCCTTTCTCACGTTCAAAGCCTATGGTTCACACTCCTGATCGAGGACATCATGAACAAGCCGACCCGCAACTCCGATCTCATGCTGCCCAAGGTCACGACCGGGCCGATCCACGGCAGCCGCAAGGTCTACGACGCCGTCGCCGGGCAGCCGGATGTGCGCGTTCCCTTCCGCGAGATCGCACTCACGGACCCGGAGATGCCGACGTTCCGCGTCTACGATCCTTCGGGTCCTTACACCGACGATGAAGCCGCGATCGACGTGGAGAAGGGGCTCCCGCGCCTTCGCGAGGCATGGGTCACGGAGCGCGGCGGCGTCGAACAGTACGAGGGGCGGGATATCAAGCCCGAGGACAACGGCAATGTCTCCGGCAAAGCGCTCGCCCGCGACTTCCCGAACAAGACGCAGCCATGGCGCGCCCTCGAGGGACGCCCGGTGACGCAATTCGAGTTCGCGCGCGCCGGCATCGTGACCAAGGAGATGATCTACGTCGCCCATCGCGAGAATCTGGGCCGTCAGGCAGCGCTCGCCCGCGCCAAGGAGGCGATCGCCGACGGCGAGAGCTTCGGCGCTGCCATCCCCGAACACATTACGCCGGAGTTCGTGCGCGACGAGATCGCCAGGGGCCGCGCCATCATTCCGGCCAACATCAATCACGCCGAGCTCGAGCCGATGATCATCGGGCGAAACTTCCTGGTGAAGGTCAACGCCAACATCGGCAATTCGGCCGTCACGTCCTCCGTCGAGGAGGAGGTGGAGAAAATGGTGTGGGCGATCCGCTGGGGCGCCGACACGGTCATGGATCTCTCGACGGGCCGCAACATCCACAATACGCGCGAGTGGATCCTCAGGAACTCGCCCGTTCCCATCGGCACCGTGCCGATCTATCAGGCGCTCGAGAAGTGCGGCGGCGATCCCGTCAAGCTTACCTGGGAGCTCTACCGCGACACGCTCATCGAGCAGGCCGAGCAGGGCGTCGATTACTTCACCATCCATGCCGGCGTGCGTCTCGCCTACGTGCCGCTGTCGGCCAACCGCGTCACCGGCATCGTCTCGCGCGGCGGCTCGATCATGGCGAAGTGGTGCCTCGCCCACCACAAGGAGAGCTTCCTCTACGAGCATTTCGACGAGATCTGCGATCTCATGCGCAAGTACGACGTCTCCTTCTCCCTCGGCGACGGCCTGCGTCCCGGCTCCATCGCCGACGCCAACGATCGCGCGCAGTTCGCCGAGCTCGAGACTCTGGGCGAGCTGACGAAGATCGCCTGGGACAAGGGCTGCCAGGTCATGATCGAAGGCCCCGGCCACGT
>JAGRKR010000323.1 GCA_020442225.1 Hyphomicrobiaceae bacterium
CCTGCGCGACCTGCAGGCGCCCGCCGCACTCGATGCGCTGCTCGAGAAGGTCATGGCGGCCCGTGCCGCGCTGATCGCCGCCGGCGGACCACACCGGCCCATCGTCCTCAAGATCGCGCCGGATATCGCAGAAGCCGACCTGCCCGCCATCATCGAGCGCACCATGGCACATCGCGTCGACGCCATTGCCGTCTCCAACACCACACTCAGCCGGACGGGTGTGCGGGACTCGGCCGTGGCGAAGCAGGCGGGCGGCCTTTCCGGCCCGCCGCTGTTCGCACGCTCCACCGCCGTGCTGGGCCGCGTCTATCGCCTCACGGGCGGTCGTGTGCCGCTGATCGGCATCGGCGGCATCGGCTCCGGCGAGACGGCGCTCGCCAAGCTGGAAGCCGGCGCCAGCCTGCTGCAACTCTATACCGCACTCGTTTATCACGGCCCCGCGCTCGTCGGGCAGATCTGTGCCGAGCTTTCGCGCTGCCTCGACCGCGACGGGCTGACCTCCATCTCTCAGGTCGTCGGACGCGCGGCCGATCACTGGGCGGAGATGCCGTTCGAGACCACGAGCTGACGGAGCCTCCTCATGACCATTACGATCTACCACAACCCGCGCTGCTCGAAGTCACGCCAGACACTGGCGCTGCTGGAGGAGCGCGGTGTCGCGCCGCAGATCGTCCTCTACATGCAGGACACGCCGACGGTGAGCGAGCTGAAGGCGCTTCTCGCCAAGCTCGGCCTCACGGCGCAGCAGCTCCTGCGGCGCAAGGAAGCCAAGGCGCTGGAACTCGGCCTGACCGCCACCGACGTCAGCGAGGACGCCGTGCTGGCGGCGATGGCGCGCCATCCCGAGCTCATCGAGCGCCCGATCGTCGTTCGTGGAAACAAAGCCCGTCTCGGGCGGCCACCCGAGACGGTGCTGGACATCCTGTGATGTCGGCTGGGCGGCGCGCCGCCCGCTAGGCCTGCTCGCTCGCCGGCACGCCGAACAGCCAGCTCCAGAAACCCCGTCGCCGCGGGGCCTGCTCCGTCGCCGCCTGCTGCAGGCGCTGATTGAGCTGCTCCAGCATCTCGACGGGACGCACGCCCATGTGCTCGACCGTCTCGAGCCGATTGGAGATGATGCCGAGGTCGCCGGCGCTGTCCAGACGGAACTGATCGACCGCCTGCACGAGGGCCTGCTGACTTGACGCGAGCTCGGCGATGCTCTCCCGCAGCGCGGCCACCTGCGCCTCGCTCTGCCGCAGCGCGCGTTGGCCCTCTTCGCGCTGCGTACCGAGAGACGTCTCGATGGCCTTGATCCACTCGCTGAGGGCCGTCCAGCCGCGGGCCGTCTCCGCCAGACGTCCGTCGAGAGCCTTCTCCAATCCCTGAATGCGCTCTGTCACCGCGCCCGAGACGTTGGCAACGAGCGCGTGCTGCTGACCGTCGGCGGCTTTCTGGATCGCCTGCAGCCGCTCGCTCACCAGGGTCTGGAGCTGGCCGCTGCTGCCGGACTGGGCATTGACGGTGCGCTCGACCCCCTGCAGCCGCTCGCCGAAAGCCGACCACGTCTTGCGGCTTTCCACGAGCACGCCATCGAGGTGGCGCTCGAGGGGACCGATCCGCTCCGCCACCAGAGCCGGAAGGCGCTGCATCTCCTCGTTGCGCTGCGCGAGGCCGCGCTCGAAGCCGGTCAGCCTCTCCATCAGATGCGTGGAGCGCGTGCTCATCTCCTCGGACCGCTCCGCCAGGCGCGTCTCGAGTTGCTCGAGGCGCTGCTCGAGCTCCTGCGTCAACCCGACCTCTCCGCCGGACCTGCTGGCGACCATCTTCTCGATCGAGGCGAGACGCTCGGGCACACCGCCCCAGCTCCGGCTGGCCTCGGCGATCCGTGCCTCCATCGCCGCCTCGACTTGCTCGAGGCGCCCGAGCAGCACCGTCGGCGTCTCGCCGGCGCGCCGCTGCAATGCCACCTCGAGATCGTGCAGCCGCTCCGACAGCCCCCGCCACGTCGAGGCCGTCTCCCCGAGCTTGCTCTCGATGCTGCGCTCGAACGACACCAGCCGCTCGGTGAGGCCCCCCGGCAGGCGCGCGCCATCCGCGAACCGCGTGACGAGGGTATCCTCGAGGCCCTTGACCTGCTCGGTCAGCAGGCTCGTGAGGCGCCCCGCGTCGAGGCGCTGCACGGCCAGCTCGTCCTGAACCGTTCGCAGCATCTCGTGCAGCGACTTGCGGCTCGCTGACATGTCGTCGATGAGCGTGGAGAACCGCCGCTCGATGGCCTCGAGCCGCGCTTCGATCTCCCCGATGCTGCCGAGTTGCACGCTGGGACCGCCCTCGCGCACCGGCAGTCCCGCCGTGTCGTCCTCGACATCGCCGCGGACGGCGCGCTGCCAGTCCGGCCAGTGCCGGCGCAAAAGCTGCACGGCCAAGGCATCCTGATCACCGTTGATCACGCCGACCAGCAGATCGCCGACCTGGATGCGTCCGGCGCCGCGTCGCAGCCCCGATCTCTCGGCCACCCGCATGGCCGTCTCGAAGTCTTCCGACGCCCCCGCCGGAGGCGAGCCGAAAGCCTGGCCCACGGGCATATCGGAAAAGATGATCTCGGCGCTGTCGCGGCGCAGGTCGTTGACATGGACGCCCGTCGTCTCGAGCGTCTGAGCGCTCTCCGGCACCCGGGTCAGCGCATGCACGAGGTGCACCAGCATGACTTCGCGACTGCCGCCGGCTCGCGCCGACTCGAACGCCAGATCGCAGCATGCCGTGACAGCCGCATCCGCCGGCAAGGCGCCCGCCGGCGCGCTGGCCGTCCGCCGACCGCCCGGGGCGGCGCCATTGACGGCAGGAGCATCGCCGCGCTCGCGCGCCCTGCTGCCGTAAGGGAAGCCGGCTCGCGACTTGGCCGGGCGCGACCGCATGCTCACATCATCGCCCTTGTACACCATCACACACTCCCATGCTCCGGAGCCAATACCTGCGGCAATCACCGAAGCCACCCGCATCGCGTTGCCCGCCGGCGGGACGGCACGACCCTACGCCACACCAGCCCTCCGCCCGGCGCGAACCCGCACCTTCGAGGACGCCCGGCACCTTAGCGCTTTTTGCACAATTTCGCGAGGTTGGGGAAATAAGACCCTGGGAATTGGTCAATTTCCACTGCCTACGAATTGTCCCGCCGGCCCATCGCCCTCAGGCTCCGGCGCTGACGGTCCAAAGCCGCGCCCGGGCGAGAAGGCCCGGGCGAAAAGACAATATACAGCCAGGGTGTTCTCTGCCAGAATTGGTCCAGTCAACTTGCGTCCACCGGGGTGATAGACAGCAGCATGGCAGACTCAAAGGAGCTTCACGCGGGAGCGCTCGAGGCGCTGCCGATCGGCGCGGTAAAGACCTTCACGTCGGGCCGTCGCGAAATCGGCGTGCTGCGCCTCAAGGACGGCTCGGTCCACGCCTTCCGCAATCATTGTCCGCACAAGGGCGCGCCGATGTGCGCCGGCAAGCTCACCGGCACGATGCTTCCGAGCGCCCCCGGCACGCTCGAATACGGCCTCGACGGGCTCGTGCTGCGCTGCCCCTGGCACGGCTACGAGTTCGATGTGCGCACCGGGCGCCGGCCGTTCACGGACAGCGCCATGAGCATGCGCGTCTACCCCGTCGCCATCCGCGACGGCGAGGTCTACGTCGATCTCTCCCCGAGAAAGTCGTCCAATGGAGCGAAGTCATGAACGAGACCGCAATCGCCCGTGGCAAGTCCAATCCGGAACGTCCCGACGAGCTGATCATCGATTGTGACGTGCATCCCGTCCTCAAGGGCGGGTTGCCGGAACTCTATCCCTACATGCCCGAAGCCTGGCGCCAACGCTTTGAGCTTAAGACCTCGAGCATGCACCGCTCGGCGCTGACCATGCGCTTCGAGCACCCGAGCGGCTCGGCCGTCCGCGCCGATGCCCGCACGCCGGACGGCGGCACGGGCGGCTCCGATCCCAAGTACATAGAGTCGCACCTCCTCGACCAGCACGGCATCAGCTACGCGGTGCTCACCTCGCTGCAGGCGGGCGCCCAGGCCTGCGTGCTGTCGGGGCCGGACGAGAGCATCGTCATCACCTCGGCCTTCAACGACCTGTTCCTCGACAAGTGGGGGCTCGAGAAGGCCGGCCGGCTTCGCCTGGCCATGACCGTGCCAACCCAGGACCCGGCCGCCGCGGTCGCCGAGATCCGGCGCATCGGCGGCAAGAAGGGCGTGGCTGCGGTGTTCATGCCGTTGATCGACATCCTGATGGGCAACCGCTACTACCATCCGATCTACGCCGAGGCCGAGAAGCAGGGCCTTCCCATCCTCGTGCACGTTACCGGCACGGACACGATCTACCGCGGCGTGCCGACCTCCTCCGGCTGGCCCGAGAACTATTCGGAGCGCTACGTCTCACTGGCGCAGATCGGCGAGGCCAACCTGACGAGCCTAGTGTTCTCCGGCACGTTCGAGAAGTTCCCCAAGCTCAAGTTCGTCTTTGTCGAGTTCGGGTTCTCCTGGGCCGTGCCCCTGCTCTGGCGCATGGACCGCACCTGGGAAAGCCTGCGCTACGACACGCCGTGGGTGAAGAAGTCGCCGTTCGAGTACATCCACGACCACGTGCGCTTCGCCACGCAGCCGCTCGACGAGCCGAAGGACCCGAACCACCTCGCCCAGCTCATCGCCATGCTGGGTCCGGAGGTGCTCATGTTCGCCACCGACTATCCCCATTGGGACAACGACATGCCCGGTCAGAGCCTGCGCATGCTGCCCAAGGATGCCCAGCGCAAGATCTTCTCCGAGAACGCGCTCGCCACGCTGCGGCTCTGAGCGGCCGGGGCCGGACGTCAGAGAAGGGAGCGCGTCGCGCCGACGCGCTCCTGGACCTCGGGTCCCTCGTTGCGCGGGTTGTTGAGCTTCGGGCTCACCTCGGCGATCGCGAGCAGCGACTCGGGCGCGGGCACCAGCAGCGCCTGCGCCTCGTCCGCGGTCATCTGGCGCGTATCGAGCCACGCCTCGAAGTGCTCCGGGGGCAGGATCGCCGGCATACGGTCGTGCAGGCGCGAAACCAGGCGATTGGCGGCGACGGTCAGGATCGCCATGCTCTCGACCTCGCTGCCGTCGGCGCCCATCCAGTGCTCCCACAGACCGGCCATGGCTATGACGCCGCCAGCCGCCGGCGCGATCAGATGCGGTCGCTTGGCGCCCTTCTCCCCGATCCATTCGTAGAATCCGTCGGCCGGCACAAGGCAGCGGCGATGGCGCATGGCGCCCCGGAACGACGGCTTCGTCGCGGCGGTCTCGGCCCGCGCGTTGAGCAGCATCGCGAACGTGACGGGGTCCTTAACCCACGATGGGACGAGGCCCCAGCGTACCAGAGCAAGCTCACGCTCGCGCCGCTCGTCGAGCCGCACGATGGCCACGGGCTGCGAGGGGGCGATATTGTAGCGCGGCGGATAATTCGGCGCGTTGGCATGACCGAAATAGGCCCGCACGGCCTCCGGCGGTGACGTCAGACTGTAGCGCGAGCACACGGTCAGCGTGTCCTTCGACAGGATTTGCAGCCTCGCCAATCGACGGGCGGGGCGGCCAAGTCTATAAGCTATCCCGGACCGTCGCCCGACGCCAAACACGGCTCGACAGGCTGGAATAAGACAATGCCGGATTTCGTCCTGCAACGACCGGAATGGCCGCGCCCCGCAGCGAGCGCCATTGTCTTCAAGGGCGACAGCGTGCTTCTCGCCGAGCGGGGCAAGGGCGCGCGTGGCACGTGGAGCCTGCCCGGCGGCCATATCGAGCCGGGCGAATCGGCACGCGAGGCCGCCGCTCGCGAGCTCGCCGAGGAAACCGGCATCGAGGCCGAACTGATCGGGCTGGCCGATGTCGTCGACGTCCTGCTCAAGGACGACGAGGGCCGCCTCAAGGCGCACTACGTGCTCTGCTCGTACTATGGCCGCTGGCGCGCGGGCGAGCCGATGCCGGCAAGCGATTGCGCCGACGCGCGCTTTGTGCCGATCGCGGAGATCGACAGCTACAAGCTGACGCCGGGCACGAGCGCCGTCATCGCCCTCGCCTGGCGCCTCCTCAACGGTGGCGACTGAGCGCCGCGCTGGCGCGCTGCCGGTTTGCTGCCGCATTGCGATCGTTTATGGTGCCAGCGCGAGCCGGGCCCCGGTTCGCCGTCCGTGCGCGTAAGGGCAATGGATCCGCTCCCATGAGGCGCATCGTCCGACCGAGATCGGCCCTGCTGGCAGGACTTGTTGTCCTGACGCTGGCACCGGGCCTGGCCCATGCCGTCGGCGAGGAAGACCGTCGGCCATATGATTCCAAGCTCGTGCGCCTCGCCGAGATCCTGGGCGCCGTGCATTATCTGCGGGGCGTGTGCGGCGAGAACGATGGACTCGTCTGGCACGAGCACATGCGCCAGCTCATCGAGAACGAGGGAACCTCGGCCTATCGCCGCGCGCTGCTCACCCGCAGCTTCAACAGCGGCTATCGCAGCTACAGCCGCACCTACTCGAGCTGTACGGCGTCGGCCAAGACCGCGGTGCAGCGCTTCATCACCGAGGGTGCGGCCCTCGCCGAAGGCCTC
>JAGRKR010000324.1:0-10127 GCA_020442225.1 Hyphomicrobiaceae bacterium
ACCTTTCCCAGCGGCCTGATGGGCCTCTTGACCTTGCCGAGTGGCCTTCGTGCAGCGAGGTCGACCTGATCGGCGCTTGGTGAGTGCTTAACTGCGACCGGCCCGGAGACCGCCGGCTCGGCGGCGGAGGCTGAATGAGGGGCGATGAAGAGGGCGAGGAGCCCTACTGTCGCGAGGTAACGTGCGGGAGCGGGGAACATGACACTGGACCTTCCTTCTGCGGAGACCGATGCATCTCAAGTGAGATGCCGAGTCGGCCGCCAACAGAGGTGAGAGCCGCGTTCCTGAACATTAATCAGATGCGTGTCTTCTGCGTAACAGCGTTCAGACACCTGGAGGCACTATTGCGCGCCGAAGGGGATCGTTTCGGAGGAAATCGCGCGAACGTGCCCGTCGCGCTCGATCACGCGCGCGGTGCCGGGCGCATGAACGAAGCGGGGCGGACCACTTCGCGTGATCCGCCCCAAGCTGCACTGGTATTCCGGTGTTGCCCGACGCTCAGTCCGTTGCGCCTCGGCCGGCCGCCTCCGCATCGGCCTCGAGCGACTTCAGCGCATCGAGTGACGGCATGGCGACGGTGCTGTAACCGCAGTCGACATAGTGGACTTCGCCGGTGACCGCCCCCGACAGATCGGAAAGCAGGTAGAGCGCCGAGCCGCCGACCTCGTCGAGCGTCGGGGTGCGCTTCAGCGGCGAGTGGTCCTTCTGGTAGTTGAAGATCGTGCGGGCATCCGACACGCCGGCACCGGCCAGCGTGCGCATGGGGCCTGCCGAGAGGGCGTTAACCCGGACGCCCTGCGGGCCGAAGTCGGTGGCGAGATAGCGCACGCTCGCCTCCAGCGCAGCCTTGGCGATGCCCATCACGTTGTACGATGGCACGACGCGGGTGGCGCCGCCGTAGGTGAGGGTGAGCAGCGAGCCGCCATTGGGCATCAGCGCGGCCGCGCGCTTGGCGACCTCGGTGAAGGAGAAGCACGAGATGACCATCGTGTTCACGAAGTTCTCGCGGGAGGTTTCCGCATAGCGGCCCGCGAGCTCGCGACGGTCGGAAAAGGCCAGCGCGTGCACGACGAAATCGAGCCCGCCCCAGGTCTTCTCGATCTGCGAGAAGGCCGCGTCCACGGTCTTGATGTCTCCGACGTCGCAGGGGACGATGATCTCCGAGCCGACCGACTCCGCCAGCGGAACCGCGCGCCTGCCGAACGCCTCACCCTGGTAGGTGAATGCCAGCTTGGCGCCTTGTCCGGCCAAAACGCGGGCGATGCCCCAGGCGATCGATCGCTCGTTCGCGACCCCCATGACCAATCCGCGCTTTCCAGCCATCAGCGGTCCCGGCTGGGCAATATCCTGTGTACTCATGCTCGCCTTCCGCTCTCGCTCATAACGACCGCTCCAGGCCCACGACCACGGCTGGACCCTGCCTTGAAAGGCCCGCGCCGGCTTTTCTTCGCCCATGGTGCTCAAACTCACGACAAAACTGACCAGAACTTGATCTCGTGATGTCGTGATCAACGTTCAAGTGCAGATTTACAACACCCGGCCAGAAGGGCGACGGGTTAGTTGGTGAAACGCTTGAACGCCAATGTCGCATTGGTGCCGCCAAATCCGAAGCTATTGGACATGACACAGTTAAGCTCGACCCCGTCGCGACGCTCGCGGACGATCGGGATGTCCGAGAAAACCGGGTCCAGCTCTTCGATGTTGGCCGACTCGCAGATGAAGCCGTTGTTCATCATCAGTAGTGAGTAGATCGCTTCCTGCACGCCCGACGCGCCGAGCGAATGGCCCGTGATGGACTTGGTGGCCGAGATCGGCGGGATGTTGTTCCCGAAGACCTCCCGCAAAGCCTCGCATTCCTTGAGGTCGCCGACCGGGGTCGAGGTGGCGTGCGGGTTGATATAGTCGACCTGGCAGCCCAGGCCCTTGCCATCGAATCCCTGGAGCGCCATGCGCATGCAGCGCATCGCGCCCTCGCCCGAGGGGGCGACCATGTCGAAGCCGTCGGAGGTCGCGCCGTAGCCGGCCATCTCGGCGTAGATCTTGGCGCCGCGCGCCTTGGCGTGCTGCAGCTCCTCGAGCACCAGCACGCCGGCACCGCCCGCAATGACAAAACCGTCGCGATTGACGTCGAAGGCGCGGCTGGCCTTTGCCGGCGTGTCGTTGAAGCGCGAGGACATGGCGCCCATGGAATCGAAGAGGACCGACAGCGTCCAGTCGAGTTCCTCGGCGCCGCCCGCGAAGATGATGTCCTGCTTGCCCATCTGGATGAGCTCGGTAGCGTTACCGATGCAGTGCGAGGACGTGGCGCAGGCGGACGAGATGGAGTAGTTGACGCCACGGATCGAGTAGGGAATCGCGAGCGCGGCCGAGACGCCCGAGCACATCGCCTTGGGCACCTCGAACGGGCCGACCTTCTTGGGATCCTTGGTGCGCGCAGTGTCGGCGGCGCGGACGATTGCGCGGGTCGAGGGGCCGCCGGAGCCGACGATCAGGCCTGTGCGCTCGTTCGTGACGTCCTTGTCCTCGAGGCCGGCATCCTGGATCGCCTGCTTCATTGCGATGTAGTTCCAGGCGGCGCCGGCCTCCATGAAGCGGCGCGGCTTGCGATCGACCATCTGCTGCCAGTCGATCTGCGGCTCGGCGTGCACATGACAGCGGAAACCGAGCTCGGCATAGGTCTCCGCCCTGGAGAGACCGCTCTTGGCTTCCCGAAGCGATGCCAGAACCTCCTGCGCACTGTTGCCAATGCTGGAGACAATCCCCATGCCGGTGACGACAACTCGTCTCATCGCAGTATCCATCCTCAGTGCATTGCGAGATCGCGGACCCCGGCGCGAACCATGTGGACGCAAACGAGGAGGCCTATGCCTTCACAGCCGACGATCTGCAAGTCCCCGCTGGCGAGGTTACGCGCCAACCGGGCTCGCGTCCATGCCGTCATCGAAGAGGCCGACCTTGAGATCGGTCGCAGAATAGATGACCTCGCCGTCCGCCTTCATGACCCCGTCGGCGATCCCGAGCTTCAGCTTGCGAAGGATCACGCGCTTCATGTCTACGACATACTCGAGTTTCTTCACCGTGGGGCGAACCATGCCGGTGAACTTGACCTCGCCCACGCCGAGCGCGCGCCCGCGTCCCGGGGCGCCCATCCAGCCGAGGAAGAAGCCGGTCAACTGCCAGAGCGCGTCCAGGCCAAGGCAGCCTGGCATAACGGGGTCGCCCTTGAAATGAACGGGGAAAAACCAGAGATCCGGTTTGATCTCGAGCTCCGCCACGATCTGGCCCTTGCCGTGCGGCCCGCCGCTGTCGCTGACGGCCGCGATGCGATCGAACATCAGCATTGGTGGCATCGGCAGCTGAGCATTGCCGGGGCCGAACAGCTCGCCCCGCGCACACGTCAACAGATCCTCGAATTCGTAGCTCGTGCGGCGCTCCGCCATGATCCCTGGAATCCCACCCCTGCTCGTTCGTTCTTCCCCACCCGCGTTGCAGCCGGCGCTCGTGAACTTCCTAACACAACTGCACTGGTATCAAAAGGCCATGGCTCCCAGCCAGTGGGCGAAAATGTCTCATTTCTCACAGCGAAGCCGGTGCGCGGCAGGACTCCCCTTCCTCGTTGCCGCAGGGCGAGTCGTCGCGGTGTGAGACGGCTTCCAGTGCGGAGGGCGAGCGTGGCAGTCGGGCAGGCTGCGAGGCAGGACGCAGGTCGTCTGCGTGCGCGTGTTCTCGCCCGTACGCGCGCCGATCTCGCGGCCTGCGGATGGGGCGCGCCCGCGCTCCGGCGGCCTGTGCTGGAGGAGTTCATGCCAGCGTCCCGCAGCCGCTGCCGGCCAGCGCCCGAAGGGCAGGCGACGCGGTGGCAGTCCCAGTGCAACGGTCGGTTGCGCTCTGACGCCCCATCGCCCGACGCGCATTCGGCAGCCTGGGCAGCGAGACCCAGCCTCGCGGTTCCATCCGCACCAGGCTAGCTCGATCCAGAGGGGCGATTGCCTCAGGCACTCCGTTGCTCATATAATGACTGACTGGTCAGTCAATTTCTGAGAGACGTCAGCGAAGGTCGTTCGAGACAGGAGGGGCTGCTTGTGAGCACGAGCCGAACCGGCCGGGGCAAGGCGAGGGGCGCGGTGGCGCCGGCTGCCGGCAAAGCGCGCAAAAGCAGGGCGCGGTCCATGGCGGTGTCGCCTGAGGCCGCCACTGCACCGGTGCGTGCGGGGCGTCGGACGGCACAAGCGCGCGCTGACGGCAAACAATCGGGCAAGTCCATGGCCGGGAAGGCGAAGCCCGGCAAGCGGAAGAGCGAGGCCACTGGCCGGCGTCCGGCCACGGCCCGCTCGCCCGCAGAGACGGCGCCGCCATGGCCGGCTGCCGACCGCCGCGCAACGAGCAAGGAGCGGCGGCGGCAGGCCATTCTGACGGCTGCGCTCGACGTCTTCTCGGAGCGAGGCTTCGCCTCCGCGAGGCTCGACGATGTCGCCGCGGCTGCGGGGGTGGCCAAGGGCACGCTCTATTTGTACTTCCCGGACAAGGAGGCGCTGTTCCAGGCGCTGGTCCGCAGCGCGGCCGAAAGCGTCGCGACCGAGATTGCGGAGATTCCGGATCGCCGCCACCTCAGCTACGACGAGGCCCTCGCACGCATATTCGCGGTCTTCAGGCGCGACATACTCGGCACGCGCCGCAAGCACGTTCTGCGCCTGCTGCTGGCGGAGGGTGGACGATTTCCGGCGCTCGCCGAGTTCTACTGGCGCGAGATCCTGACCAAGGCCATGCCGGTGCTCGCCGCGCTGGCACACGAAGCGGTTCGTCGGGGCGAGATTGCCAGCGATGCGGCCGCGCGCTTCCCGCAGCTCATCATGTCGCCCCTCATCATGACCGTGATCTGGGACGGCTTGTTCTCGCGCTTCGCGCCGCTCGATGTCGATGGTCTGATCGAGGCGCATCGCGAGCTGCTCCTCGGTCGCCGGCCAGGGGGGCAGCCATGACGCAGCGGCTCAAAATGTTCGTCGCCATTGCCATCCTGGTCTCGCTCGTGGCGAGCCTGGCGATATTCGGCAACGGATCACGCCCCGTGTCGTTCCAAGGCTGGATCGAGGCGGACATGTTGTTCATCGGCCCAGACGAGGCAGGCCGTCTCCATCTCCTGACGGTCAAGGAGGGCGACAAGGTCGCCGCCGGCGCCCCGCTCTTCCAGGTCGAGCAGAAGGTCTACGATGCCGACTGGCGGGCAGCGCGCGCGGCCGTCGACGAGGCGTCGGCGCGTCTGGCGCGTGCCGAGGCCAAGCAGCAGCGCCCCGAGGAAATCGCCGTGCTTCGGGCCGCAGAGAGCCGTGCGGCTGCTGCCCTGGCGCTGTCGCAGTCGGAATTTGCGCGCGTCAGGCAGCTCGTGGCCAAGGGCGTCAGCCCGAAGAGCAGACTCGATCAGGCCAAGGCCGCCTTCGAAAGGGATCAGGCCTCGCTCGAGGAGGTGCGGAGGCAGATCAAGGTGGCGGAGCTTGCCTCGCGCAGCGAGGACGTCGAGGCCGCGCGCCAGGCCGTTCGGCAGGCCGAGGCGCGCCTGGCTGCCGCCGAGACCCGGCGTCTCCAGCGCTCGGTGGCAGCGCCGCAAGGTGGGCTCGTGCAGGAAATCTACTTCCGCCCCGGCGAAGTTGTGGGAGCCGGTCGACCCGTGCTGGCTTTGCTGCCGCCGGGCAACATGAAGCTGCGCTTCTTCGTGCCGGAGGCGCTGTTGCCGCGCGTGTCGACGGGTCTGCGCGTGACCATCTCCTGCGACGGCTGCACGAAGCGCTATTCGGCCCGGATCAGCTTCATCTCGCGCGAGGCGGAGTTCACACCACCAGTCATCTACAGCCTCGAGGAGCGGGCCAAGCTCGTGTTCCGCGTCGAGGCGCGGCCTGACGAGCCCGAGGCCTTGCGTGTCGGCCAGCCCGTGACCGTCGATTTGACCGCCGCGCCCGCAAAGCCCGGAGACGCGCATGCCCACCACTAGCCGTGAAGAGGCACCCCGCCTGCGCCGGACCGATGGCGACGCGGACTACGTGATCGACGTCGAGGGGCTCACCAAGTCGTTCTCGGGTCGCACCGTCGTGCGTGATCTCTCGATGCGCGTCCGGCGTGGCCAGATCTACGGCTTTCTCGGCCCGAACGGCTCCGGCAAGACGACGACGATCCGCATGCTCTGCGGTCTTCTGACGCCGGATGCGGGGCGCGGTCGCTGTCTCGGCTTCGACATCATCCGCGAGAGCGAGCGCATCAAGCCTCACGTCGGCTACATGACGCAGCGCTTCAGCCTCTATCAGGATCTGTCGATCCGCGAGAACCTCGAGTTCGTCGCCCGCATCTACGGCATGAGCCGACCGAGTGAACGGGCCGCCGAAGCCATCGAACGGCTCGGGTTGAGCGGCCGGGAGGAGCAACTCGCCGGCGAGCTTTCCGGAGGCTGGAAGCAGAGGCTGGCGCTCGGTGCATGCATCCTGCCAGGGCCGGACCTGCTGCTGCTGGACGAGCCGACAGCGGGCGTAGATCCCAAGGCCCGCCGCGACTTCTGGGAACAGATCCACGCCATGGCCGCCGGGGGCCTGACCGTGTTGGTCTCCACGCACTACATGGACGAGGCCGAGCGCTGCCACGAGATTGCCTACATCGCCTACGGCAATTTGCTCGCACAGGGGTCGGTCCGGGATGTGATCGAGCGCGCGGGGCTGGCGACGTGGACGGTGACGGGGCCGGGGTTGCACGAGCTGGCCCAGGCCTTGCGACAGCGGGACGGCGTCGACATGGTCGCGCCGTTCGGTGCCAGTCTGCACGTGTCAGGCCGTGACGATGCGCGGCTTTCGGCAGCCGTCGCGCCGTTTCAGGCGGATGGCGCCTATCGCTGGGTGCGCGACGAGGCCACGCTCGAGGACGTGTTCATCGATCTCATGTCGCGCTCGAAGGACAATTTCCAATGAGCTCCGGCGCGCTGTTGCGCATCTCCGCCATGTTCGTGAAGGAGTTCATCCAGCTTCGGCGCGATCGCATCACGTTCGCGACCATGATCTTCATCCCGTTGATGCAGCTCATCCTGTTCGGCTTCGCCATCAATACGACGCCGCGCAATCTGCCGACCGTCGTGCTGATGCAGGAGAACACCGATCTCGCCCGCTCTGTGCTCGCTGCCGTCCGCAACACGTCGTATTTCAAGGTGACGCACGTCGTGCGCAGCGAGGCCGAGTTCGACGCCTACCTGCGCTCGGGCGATGCCGTGTTCGGGGTCGAGATCCCCGCCGGCTTTGCGCGGAAGGTGCGGCGCGGCGAGCAACCGGCACTGCTGGTGGCGGCCGACGCCAGCGATCCCGTGGCCTCCGGATCGGCTCTGGCCGTGCTCGACGGCATCATCCCGCGCGCCCTGGAGCGAGATCGCGGATGGCCCGTCGCTACGGGAAACCAGAAGGCCTTTGAGATCCGCCAGCACCGTCGCTACAATCCTGCCGGCGTCACGCACTACAATATCGTGCCGGGCCTGCTCGGCACCATTCTCACCATGACGATGCTGATCTTCACGGCTCTTTCCGTCACGCGGGAGGTCGAGCGCGGCACCATGGAGAGCCTGCTCTCCATGCCGATCCAGCCGCTGGAGATCATGCTCGGCAAGATCGCACCCTACGTCGTCGTGGGCTTCCTGCAGGCTGTACTGATCTACGGTGCCGGCCGCCTCATCTTCGACGTGCCGACGCAAGGCAGCCTGCTGTTGCTGTCCGTGCTCTCGACCCTGTTCATCGCCGCCAACCTTTCGATCGGCTACACCTTCTCGACCATCGCTCGCAACCAGCTCCAGGCGGTGCAGATGAGCTTCATGTTCTTCCTGCCCAATATCCTCCTGTCCGGCTTTATGTTTCCCTTTTCCGGCATGCCGCGTTGGGCCCAGTGGATCGGCGAGGCCCTGCCACTGACGCACTATCTGCGGATTGTGCGCGGGATCATGCTGAAAGGCGCGAGTGCCGCCGAGTTGCACGGCGAGGCGCTGATGCTGGTCGCGCTCGTGCTGGTCGCGATGGGCATCGCGGTGTCTCGCTTTCGCCGCACCCTGGATTGAGAAATTGAGCTATGAAGGATGCGCCTTCGTACCGCGCGTCACGGTTGCAGCGTTGCTCGCGGGTGGGATGCGGAGGCGTGGGCCTGAAGTGCGGGCGGCGTCGATGGAGCGGTATTCGCGGGTCCACGACATCGTGTCGTACGCAGTGAGTCATGAGTTTTGGGTGCGAGGCAGGCGGTCGATGGAAGCGTTCCGCGGTTCCATGCCGGTCGATCGCCCCCTGGAAGGCATGTGAGGGGGTTACCGTGGCGAGCTTCACGACACGCTATTTTCTGTCGCTGGGAAACGTCGTCTTCTCGATGTTCCTGGGAGCACTGGCGCTCTTCGCGTGCTGGTTCTACTTCCCCGAGACGGCATTGCAGCTCTTCAAGATGGCTGGAAGCTTCCGGGAATGGATGGCGAACCGGGGCTGGTCGCCACGCTACGAGGTGGCCATCCGGGCTTTCCTGGGCGACCAGCAGATCGTCTTTATGGGCTTCGTCATCGCCACGCGCATCGTCGTCGGGGCCTTTATCGGGCTCGTTGCCATGCTGTTCGGTCGCCGCCCCGATCCTGAGGTGTGAGCCGTACCGGGCTCTCGTTTTTCTGTTTCCGCGTTTCGCTGTTCCGTTACGTTCGCCGTCTCGCGTCATCTTTTCCCGTGCACTCCCGGTGAGCGCTGCGATCACTGCAATTTCTTGAACCTGCAGGCCCTATGTCGTCCGTCATTTCGATCGTTGCCCCCGTCTTCGCCCTGATCCTGATCGGGTTCCTGTCGGTTCGCTTCGGCGTATTGAGCGAGACCTCCGGCCGTGGCGTGGCGGATTTCGTTTTCAAGATCGCCATTCCCGCGATGCTGTTCCGCACCATGGTTCTGATGCGCGCACCGGAGGCGCCGCCGACGGCGCTGTGGGCGAGCTTTTTCGGCGCCGTGGCCATCGTCTGGATTCTGGCGACACTCGGCACGCGATTGCTGCTCAGGCGCTCGTCGGGCGACGCGGCCGTGATCTCCATGTGCGCCGGCTTCGGCAACGTCGTGATGCTGGGCATCCCGCTGTCGCTCAGTACGCTCGGCAATGAGGCCTCCGTGCCGATCGCGCTGATCATCACCTTGAGCGCGCCTACGCTGTGGTTTGCCGCGACCCTTCAGATCGAATGGGCGGAGCGTCGGCAGGATGCCTCGCTGGCCGGCATCGTGCGGGATTTCGCGCTGAGCCTGCTCAAGAACCCGATCGTGATGGCGGTTCTGCTGGGCAGCCTCTGGCGCCTGACCGGACTGGGCCTCGGCACCATCGCCGGCAGGATCACGGAGATGCTGGCTATGGCTGCCGTGCCGGGCGCACTGGTCGCGCTCGGATTGAGCCTGGCCGGTTTCGAGATCAAGGGACAGGCGGGCACGCTTTCGCTGATGCTCGTGCTGAAGCTGGTGGCCTTGCCAGTGGTCGCCTGGGCGCTGGTGACGTTCGTGTTCACGCTGCCGAAGATCTGGGCAGGCGTGGTGATCATTTTTGCCGCCTGCCCCTCGGGCGCAAACGCGTTCCTGTTCGCATCGCGCTACGACCGCGTCGTGAACTCGGTCTCGGGCGCGGTGGCACTGGGGACGGCGCTGTCGGCGCTGACGATCTCGTTCCTGCTGTTCGCCCTCGGCCTGCACCACTGAACGTCGGCCGAGTGACGCCCCATCGACCTTCGCGCGGGGCTCAGGCGGCGACGCGCACGGGCTCGCTGACAGCCGGCAGCGCGGCCGCAACGGGAGGCCGCAGGTCGGCAGTTGCGCACGTGAGCGCGCGGATCGCGGGGAACTCCTCGAACAACCGGTCGAGCATCTGCTCGGCGCTGTCCAGCACCTGCGAGGCCTCGGCGTTGAGCCGGTTGATGCTGGCCGTCTCCGCGAGCGCCCTCTCGACGATGGCGGAGGCCCGCTGCCACTGCATGTCGGGCGTCAGGCGGCGCTCGCCGGACTGTGCGGGAAGGCTCGCCTCGGCTGGGCGCCAGACCGTTCGCGTCGGTCGCGGCTGGCCGGGGCGCCGGGAGGGGCTCGGTCGCGCCGCCGGCGTCGTCGTCGGCTTCCTGTTCGCCG
>JAGRKR010000324.1:10172-14769 GCA_020442225.1 Hyphomicrobiaceae bacterium
CCGCGAGGCTGACGAATTCGATCGGTGGGTAATGCAGGTAGGGAAGCACGCCTGTTCGCCCCTCTCTTGCGCCAGAGCACCTGACGATTGCGGAATATCCGCTTCCGTCCGATGTTCTGCGGCGAATCGAAACTGTTCGCCACGCTCTTTGGGAAACAGGCTTTCAAAGGACGGTTAAGAAATGATTAGCAAAGCGGATTCATGAGATAATTCAAATCCGCTTCTGGTTAATGTGGCGCGTTGGATCGACTTTATCGACGTGCAATCCGTCTGGGCTGGGAACGGCCCTTTTTCCGCGCAATGCGTCGTGCGGCATCGACACTGAAGCGGCGGGCCTGTCGAATGCGCGCGCGTTCCTTGACCGACAGCAGAACCGGGCGCGGTCCGCGCGCGAGCCGGGGCGCCGGCCGCAGTCGCGCGGCGGCGGGAGTGGGGCGCTGCAGGCCGGCATGCTGTGCCGGCCGCTGGCCGCCGAAGGCTGCGAGCCTCTTGTTGTCCGCGCGAACGGCCTCGAGCAGCGCGGGCGCGTCGTGGAAGCGGTAATGGCCTGAAATGATGCCGTCGAACAGCGCGTCCTGCAGCTTCGGGCCACGGTTGCGGTTGTGCACGATCATGAGCCGCCCGCTCGCCGCCTTGACGCTGCTGACGATGGCGATGTGGGAGTTCGACGTGCGTCCGCGCGGACGGTGGTACGTCACGATGTCGCCGGGCCTGTAGTCGGCGGGATCGCGGGTGACGGGCAGGCTCGTGCCGTGCCGCTCGAAGAAGACCCGCAACACCTCGACACGCCGGTGATCGATGTTGGTGTCGCCGCGGCCGACCTGCGCCACGGCCACGAGCTGCTGCAAGTCGATGCCGAGATCGCGGTAGGCGCGGATGACGACGTCGGTGCAGACGCCGTAGAAGGAAGGCACATCGCCCATGGGATAGGCGATGGAGCGATAGGCGGCGTCGTAGACCACGAACTTGCCGACCTGCTTGAGCGCCGCGGCGGCGAGGCGATTGCCGAAGCCGGGATCGGGACGGCCGGCGAGAGCCTGCTCCGTGGCCAGCAGGCGGGCGGGACGGCTCCCCGGCCGCGTTTCGCTGACACATTGAAGCGCCGTCTGGCGCACTTCGAGCGCTGTCTGGCGCGTCCCGCCTGCGGGCTCGCGCCCCTCGACGTCCGAGCGGCGATCGCGGCGCTTCGACTTCGGTGCGGCCTTGGGCGCAGGACTTGCGGGCTCAGCCGCCGGTGCAGGCGGGGCCGGCGTCGCCTTCGCCACCTCGGGAGGCCGACGGCGCGCTGCAATCCGCGGCAGCGCCACCTCGAGCGGCACGTCGAGGACGGGCAAAGCCGGCTTGGCGATCTTCGCCGGGGTGGGCGCCGGCGCGGACGTGGCGGGCGGCGCGACCTTGGGAGGCTGAGGCGTCGGCTTGGCAGCCGCAATCGGCGGCAGCTTCGTGGCGTCGGCCGTCAGAGGTGGGGAAAGCCAGTGCATGACGCGGCCGCGCAGCCCTTCGTAGGCCACCAGCCCGACAGCCAGAAACAGGAACGCGGCAAGCATGCCGAGCGTGGCGCGCTTCTTCTGCGCCTCCGCGTCGTGGCGATGCGCCGGACGCAGGTCGCCGGATGGTGTGGCCGACGCTGGCTTTCGAGCTGCCACCTTGCGGGCTGGCGTCTGCTTGGGGCCGCGCGGCCGTTTCGACCGACTCTTCTTGCTCATCTTGCACTCCCGGCAACGGCCGGCATTTCCAGAACGACAGGCGCTGCACCTAAGCACTTCCGGCCAGCATTGTCAGCCCTCGCCTCACCCTCCGCTACTTCACGCCTAGGCGGAAGCCCTCAGTCTCGGCTAGAAATGAGGGGAATGTTTGAGAGCGGAGATACTCATGGTGTTGCTGTCTTCAGGGCTTCAGCCGCTGGCCCGCCGGGGTCGTGCAGGGGCTGTCGCGGTCGTGCTGGCCGCGGTGGCAGCCGGAACTGGCCCGGCTCAGGCCCAGGATGCGGGATGCCAAGTCGTATCTCCGGCAGATCGGCTGAAGCCGGCCACGGGGCGCAGCTTCATGGTGGCAGCCGCCAATCCGCTGGCGGCAAAGGCCGGATGCGCCGTGCTGAAGCGCGGGGGAACGGCCATCGATGCGGCCATTGCGGTGCAGGCCGTGCTGGCCGTGGTCGAGCCGCAGGCCTCCGGCCTCGTGGGCGGCACGCTCATCACCTATTGGGACAACGACAAGAAGCGCGTGCGCTATTTCGAGGGGCTGTCGCGCGCTCCGAAGGCGTCCGGCAAGGGCCTGCGCACGCCCGTGGGTGACGACGCGCAGCGCTGCGGCGCGAAGCCGGATCGGCTCATGCCCACGACCGTCAATTTCACAGCGCGTGCGGTCGGCGTCCCCGGTACGCTCCGGGTGCTCGAACTCGCCCACAAATCGCTCGGCAAGGAGCGCTGGAATACGCTGTTCGACGACGGCATCCGTCTCGCGCGCTCAGGCTTTCCGCTGCCCAAGTACCTGCACACGCTGCTCGGCGAGGAGGCGAAGCCGGGTGGCGTCGGCAAGGGCCTGAAACGGTGCCGGTATCCGAACCTCATGGCGCGGTTCTGCATCGATCGCGACACGCCGAAGGCGATCGGAGCCCCCGTGCGCAATCCCGAGCTGGCGGCCGTGCTCGAGCTGGTCCGGGACGGTGGCGCGGCGGCGCTCTACGACGCCAAGGGCAAGATCGTCCAGGGCATCCTCGCGCGCCTGGCCGAGACCTCGTGCAAGCTCTCCATCAAGGATGGCGCGCCGGCCGTGATGGCGGGTCTCGTCACCGGCGAGGACTTCGAGCGCTACGAAGCGCGCGAGCGCAAGCCGGTCTGCCGCGTCGCCTTCAACCACGTCGTGTGCAGCGCCTCGCCGCCATCGTTCGGCGGCGGTGCGGTCCTCTCGATCCTGAAGCTCGCGGATGTGGCCGGCATCGCGAAACACACGCCCGACAGTCTTGCCCACGCGCACATCATGATCGAGTCGAGCCGGCTGACGCAGGCCGACCGTCGCCAGTATGTGGGTGATCCCGACCACAAGCAGCCGCCGATGGACGGGTTGCTCGCATCGGCATATCTGGCGGAGCGGGCGCGACTGATCAAGCTCGATCGGGCGGTGCCGACGATCCAGCCGGGGGCGCTGCCGACGCGCGGATTGCGTCCGGTCGAGATGAACGATCCCACGGCCGCGACGCTGCAGGACCAGACGAGCCACGTGACGATCGTCGACCGCTATGGCAATGCGCTCGCCATGACGACGACCAACAATTCGTCGTTCGGCGCCCAGATGGAAGCGCTCGGCATGGTGCTCAACAACGTGCTGGTGAACTTCACGCGCGCGGGCTCGATCTCGCTCGGCTACGACGTCAACGCCATGCGCCCCTTCGGCCGACCGCGGACGGCGATGGCGCCGACCATCGTCTTCGACCGGAACATGAAGCTCAGGCTCGTGGTCGGCGCGGCCGGCGGCGGTGCCATTCCCGACTACGTGGCCAACACCATCCTGCGTGTGCTCGTGTTTGGCATGGACCCGCAGACGGCCATCAACCAGCCGCACTTGAGCGGCCAGAACGTCATCTCGAAGTGTGACGGCAAGCCGGGCTACGTCTCGGAGGTCGAGCAGGGTACGCAATTGGCCGCATATGTGGCGCAGTTGAAGGCGATGGGGCACCCCTGCGCGCGCGCCGTACGCCTGCGCAGCGGTCTTACGGCCATTGCCATCAGCCCCGACGGGCGCCTGCACGGCGCCGCCGATCCGCGCCGCGACGGGGTGGCGGTCGGCGAATAGCGGCGGCCACCCTCAGCCGGCATCCTGCGTGCTATCCACCATGCGGCGGATTTCGGCCGGCGTCACGCCGAGCTCCCGCAGGGCCGCCAGACTTGTGTCGCCAGCGCTCTTCGAGAGCTTGCGACCGGCCGCGTCGGCGATCAGCCGGTGATGGTGATAGACGGGCTCAGGCAGGTCGAGCAGCACCTGCAATAGGCGATGCAGGTCGGTCGCCGCCAGGAGATCGCGTCCCCGCGTGACGTGCGTGACGGCCTGGCGCGCGTCGTCGACGACGACGGCGAGATGGTAGCTGGTCGGCACGTCCTTGCGCACGATGATGGCGTCGCCCCACCGCTCGGGGCGGGCCACGACGCGGCGTGCCTCGCCGTCGAACCCGGTTTCCGTGAAGGCGAGGTCGCCGCCTGCGAGTGCGCGCGCCGCGATTTCGCGTGCCCGTGCCATGTCGAGCCGCAGCGCATGGGGTTCGCCACGGGCGAGCCGTTCCAGGATTTCTCGCTCGTCGCGGCCCTTGAAGAGGCCCGGGTAGAGCGGCGCACCGTCGGGATCGCGCGCCGTGGCGTCGCCCCTTGCCACGACCGCCTCGGCGATCTCGCGCCGCGTGGCGAAGCACGGGTAGAGCACGCCGAGTGCCTGCAGCCGCCGCGTGGCCGCGCGATAGATGTCGAAGTGCTCGGACTGGCGCAGCACGGGGCCGTCCCAGTCGAGGCCGAGCCAGGTGAGATCCTCGATGATGCCGTCGATGTGCTCCGGACGGCAGCGGCCGATGTCGATGTCCTCGATGCGCAGCAGGAAGCGCCCGCCGGCC
>JAGRKR010000325.1 GCA_020442225.1 Hyphomicrobiaceae bacterium
CGCGGGCGGACCTCGTCACGGAACTTCCACTGGATGTGATAGAGGTTGCGCGGAAGATCCTTGTACGACTTCACGCTGTCGCGGAAAATCTGGGTGATGAGCTCCTCGTTGGTCGGCCCGTACAGCATCTCCCGCTCGTGCCGGTCGAGTATGCGCAGCATTTCCTTGCCGTAGTCGTCGTAGCGCCCGCTCTCGCGCCAGATCTCGGCGGACTGGATCGTCGGCATCAACAGCTCGATGGCGCCGGCGCGGTCCTGTTCCTCGCGCACGATCTGCTCGATGCGGCGCAGCACGCGATACCCCAGGGGCAGCCACGAATAGATGCCTGCGCTCGCTTGCCGCACCATGCCCGCACGCAGCATGAGCTGGTGGGAAATGATCTCCGCCTCCTTCGGCGTCTCGCGCAGAACGGGCAGGAAAAATCGGGACAATCGCATGATGTCGGGGCCTCGATGGCGGGCATTGACCGGAGCTACGCCCATCCTCCCGGTCCGATGCGCTGGGGGCGGCATCCTGGCCTAATAGCCAGTTCCCCGACGCGAGGCAATCCCGCCCGTCGCGACCGCCCGCGCAGCGCTGGATATCCTCGAATTTGCCGCAGTGCAGCATAGGTAAGGGATGACAGCTTGTCGCCATCCCGTTACACTCCGCCCTGTCGAAAAAAAAGGGCCGTAGCTCGGAGTAGCGAGCGGTGGATGCCCAGGTCTAGGGAGACACTATCCGCTGATCGGCGCTGTCAAGAACGCCGGCCGGGGATACCCATCACAAGCGTGTGCGGGCAGTGCATGCCCGCGTGGTGTCTGCATATGATGGGCAGATATAAGCACAAAGATTGCATCGGGCCGATGACGGCCCATTTTTTTTGTCGAAATCCGGCCCTGCTCAGCCCCCGAACAGCTCGATGCCGATCCAGCGGTCGACCATGGTGGCCATCGTCGGGTTGCGAAGCAGCAGGAAGACCGCGGCGTAGATGACGCCGGATACGAGCGTATTGATCACCACGACGCGGCCGATGGGAAACGTCTGCGGTGCGCTCGCCGGCGTGCCATCG
Organism: Hyphomicrobiaceae bacterium; assembly: GCA_020442225.1. The sequence continues at coordinate 1,052 of JAGRKR010000325.1, forward strand.
ACGACCGTGCCGGCCTCCCCCTGCGTCCTCACGCCGAAGGGCAGAACCGCGAACAGCGTGATCCACCAGACCACGATATAAATGGCAATCGCCAGGGCAATGCTCATGCGCCCGCGTCCTCCCTCAGGCCTGCTCGAGCTCGACCAGGGTTCCCAGGAAATCCTTGGGATGGAGGAACAGCACGGGCTTGCCGTGCGCGCCGATCTTCGGCTCCCCGTCCCCCAGCACCCGCGCGCCGCGCGCCTTGAGCTGGTCGCGCGCCGCCCGGATGTCCGCCACCTCGTAGCAGACGTGATGGATACCACCCTCGGGGTTCCGCTCCAGGAAGCGCGCGATGGGCGAGTTGGCGCCAAGCGGCTCGAGCAGCTCGATCTTGGTGTTCGGTAGAGTGATAAAGACCGTCGTGACGCCATGATCCGGCTGCGCCACGGCCTCCGACACCTCGGCGCCCAGCGTCTCGCGGTAGAGTGCCGCCGCCTTGGCCATGTCGGGAACGGCGATGGCGACGTGGTTCAAA
>JAGRKR010000326.1:0-3677 GCA_020442225.1 Hyphomicrobiaceae bacterium
GCTCCTGGAAGATCATGGAGATGTGATTGCCGCGCACGTCGCGCATGGCGGCTTCGTCGAGCGCGGTGAGGTCGGTGCCGTCGAGAACCACGCGCCCACCGACGATGCGGCCCGGCGGATCGGGGATGAGGCGCATCAGGGAGAGGGCCGTGATCGACTTGCCGCAGCCGGACTCACCGACGATCGCCAGAGTCTCGCCACGCCGGACCTGGAAGCTGACGTCGTCCACCGCCCGCACGACGCCGTTGCGTGTGAAGAAGTAGGTCTTGAGGCTGTCGACGTCGAGGATGACATCGGCCTGTTGAACCGTCTCGGTCCTTGCATCCATTCGCATCGTCTCCGGGCGATCCAGCGCCGTATTCCTTGTTGCCTCGCGCCGGCTGGTCGTCGTCCCGGCGCCGCATCACGTGGCGTCCCGCTCAGCTCCTCTGTCGCGGATCGAGAGCATCGCGCACGGCATCACCGAGCAGGTTCGTGCCGAACACGATGAGGCTGATGGCGAGGCCAGGGAAGATCACGAGCCACGGGGCCGTGCGCATGTACTCGGCCGCCGACTCCGACAACATGCGACCCCACGAGGGGTGCGGCTCCGGCACGCCAAGACCAAGGAACGACAGCGAAGCCTCGGTGAGAATCGAGGCACCGAGCTGCGCCGTGGCGAGCACGATGAGAGGCGCGATCGTGTTGGGCAGGATGTGACGCACCGCAATGCGCCGCTCGCTCATGCCGATGGCCTTGGCGGCTTCGACGAAAGGCATCTCGCGCAAGGCCAGCGTGTTCGAGCGTATGACACGTGCGACGTGCGGCACGATGGGAATGGCGATGGCGATGATCGTATTCTCGAGCGACGGGCCGAGAGAGGCTGCCATGACGAGCGCCATGACCAGCAGCGGCAGGGCCTGCATGATATCGATGACGCGCTGTGTGATGAGATCGAACCAGCCGCCGACGTAGCCGGACATCAGGCCGACGGCGACGCCGATCAGGCAGCCGAGAACCGTCGAGGCAATGCCGACCGTGAGCGAGATCTGCGAACCGTAGATGATACGGCTGTACATGTCCCGGCCCATGAAATCGGCGCCGAGCAGGTGCTTGCCGAAGGGAGCCGCCAGCGAGTCCTTCGAGTTGGTCGCCGTCGGGTCGAACTGGGTGAGCCACGGCGCGAAGATCGCCATCAGGATGAAAGCGATCACGATGATAGCGCCGACCGCTCCGAGCGGATAGCGGCGGATGAGGTAGCGGACCTGCCCCCAATTGCTGGTGACGTTCGCACCGGCGCGATCGAGCTCTGCCTTGTGTTCTATGCTGGCCACGTCAGGCCTCCCGTTTCAGGCTGCACGCGAGCCGGCGAGGCATCGCGCAGGGCATGTAAAGGCATCAGTCCTCGTACTTGATGCGCGGATCGAGCACGACGTAGAGCAGATCCACGATGAAGTTCGAGAGCACCACCGCGAAGGCGATGAACATCACGAGGTTCTGCACGATCGGATAGTCACGCGAGATGATCGCCTCGACGAGGAAGCGAGCGACTCCCGGGATGTTGAAGACGGTCTCCGTGACGACCAGGCCGCCGATCAGGAAGGCCGCCTCGATGCCTATGATGGTAACGACCGGCAACACCGCGTTGCGCAAGGCATGATCGTAGTTGACGGTATTCTCCGCCGCCCCCTTGGAGCGCGCCGTGCGGATATAGTCCTGGCGCAGCACCTCGAGCATCGACGATCGTGTCAAGCGCATGATGAGCGCGGAGGCGCGGAAGCCGACAGCGGCCGCTGGAATGAGGTAGATGGCCCACGCCTCCCACAGAGTGTCCGGGTTCTCCTTGTAGATCGGGATCCAGCCGGTCCACTGAACGAAGCCCGTCAGGATCAAGAGACCCAACCAGAACGACGGCAGTGAAAGCCCACTCAGGCTGATGATGCGCAGAATGTAGTCGAGCATGGAATTCTGGCGGACGGCGCTGATGACGCCGAGCGGCACGCCCATGATCACCGAGAACAGCAGCGCCAGCCCGGCGAGTTTCAGGGTAATGGGGATGCGCGGCAGGATCTCGTCGACGGCCGGCTTCTCGGACACGTAGGCCTGCCCGAGATCGCCCCGCAGCAGGCTGGTGATCCAGTCCCAGTACTGCAAGGGGATGGGCTTATCGAGCCCGAGTTCCTGGCGGATCCTGGCTTTGGCCGCCGGGTCCACATAGCCCGCGGAGTCGAACAGGATGTCCGAGATGTCGCCAGGCACGATCCTGAGCATCACGAAGATCAGCACGGACATGCCGAACAGCGTGAGCAGCATCAGGAGCGACCGGCGCAAGAGGTAGGCACCCATTGTCTTCTCTCCGTGCCGCGGATCTGGTCCGCAGCCTCGCCGAAATCCGTCGATCAGGTAGACGACTAAGCGCCCCGTGCTGCTGAACGCGTCAGCAGGCGCGAGGCTGATGAGCCAAGTCCGGCTGCCTACCCGTCAGGGCAGCGCAGCCGGTCTCGGTTCTCGGGCTACTTGTCGAGCCAGACGTACTCGAAGCGCCAGTTCGAGTAGATGCTGTTCGTGTGCTGCACGAAGCCCTTGACGTGCGGATGATGGCACGTGGAGGCGCGCTCGTAGTAGATCATGGGCCGCGCCAGGTCCTCGACCAGGATGCGCTCGATGTCCCACACGATCTTCTTACGCTTCTCGACGTCCGTCTCGCGCGACTGCGCATCCATCAGCTTCTCGACCTGAGGATTGCAGTACTTGGTGTAGTTGCGCTGCGAGTTGCAGGCGTAGTTCTCGTAGAAAACCACGTCCGGATCGTCGACGGAGACACCGGTCAGGTTCATGCCGACGATGTAGTCGCCGCGCGCCACCTTGGCGTGCCAGAGGCTCGTCTCCACGACCTCGAGCTCGGCCTCCATGTAGATCTTCTTGAGCTGGTCGATCAGGATGACCGCCGGGTCCCGGTAGATGGCGATATTGCGGGTCGACACCTTGAACTTGAGAGGCTTGGCGGCCGAATAGCCCAAGCCTTCCATGATCTTGCGTGCCTCGGCGATACGCGCCTCGAGGTTGGCGCCATAGCCCGGCAGCGCGTCGAGAAGCGCTTTCGGCATGCCCCAGAGGCCTTCCGGCAGCGGCAGCATGGCGCCCGTGATATCACCCTTGCCCTCGGACAGGATGTCGATGAACGCCTTGCGGTCGAGCGCCAGCCCCATCGCCTTGCGAACCTTGGCATCGTTGAAGGGGGCGACCTTCGGGTTGACGATCAGATTGCGGCCGACATAGCTCGGCGTGATCGGGCAGACGGCCTTCGGCGCCCGCTTGGTGACGTCCTTCAGCAGCGGGATGGTCACGTCCTGCGAGAAGGCGAAGTCGAACTCGCCAGCGATGAACGCCTCGATGCGCGTCGAGCGATTGGTGATGATGCGGAACTCCAGCGCATCGAGCAGCGGATAGCCCTTGCGCCAGTAGTCCGGGTTACGCGCGAGACGGATCACCTCGTTGCGCTTGAACTCGACGAACTTGAACGGCCCCGTGCCGATCGGCTTCACGCGCATGTCGCGCGGGGAGACGTGGCAGGGATAGATCGGGCTGTAGCCCGAGGCCAGCAGCAGCACGAATGCCTGCTGCGGACGGCCGAGTTCGAAGGTGACCTCGTGGTCGCCCTTGACCGTGACGTCCTTGAGGTTGTGATACCAGATCTT
>JAGRKR010000326.1:3730-11550 GCA_020442225.1 Hyphomicrobiaceae bacterium
GAACGGCTTGCCGTCGTGCCACTTGACGCCCTGGCGCAGCTTGAAGGTGAGCTTCGTCTTCGACGAATCCCAGGCCCAGCTCAAACCCAGCTCGGGCACGACCGTGTCCTTGCTGTTCACGGGCTTCTGCTGATCGAAGACGACCAGGTTGTTGTAGATCGCCATGAAGGGGAACTGCGTGGAGACGGTCGCCTCCTCGAGCAGCGAAGCGCTCGGCGGATTATCGCGGTGGTAGAGCTTGAGCGTTCCGCCCTTCTTCTGGGCCACGGCCGGCGCGACCGCGAGAAAACCCGCCGCGAGTGCGGCAGCGCCTAGACAGAGCGCTTTTCTGAAGTGCATTGGCAGCTTCCTCCCTTTCAGCTCGGCTTGAGTCCGAGAAGCGACGCCTCATACGGGACGTCGCCTCATGGCTCTCGTCTTGATTGTCAGAGAAGTCTAACGGTGGGAGCTCGATTGAACAACCCCCGAATCGGCCACGCCGGCCGACCCACGTCGCCAACCGACCGTTACTCGCGGCAAGCAAATGGCCTCAACTGCGTCCGATCGAGGCGCCTCCGTCGACGGGCAGCGCCACGCCGGTGATGAAATTCGCCTCGTCGGATGCGAGGAAGAGCGCCGCGTTCGCCACATCCCACGCCGTTCCCATCTTGCGCCGCAACGGTACGCGTGCATCGCGCTCGGCGGCGACCTCGGCTCGGCTCTTGCCACCGACGCGGGCCCGCGTGTCGACGGCCATCGGCGTATCCATCAGGCCCGGCAGGATCACGTTCGCCCGCACGCCGAACTCGGCGTACTGCTGGGCGATCTGCTTGGTGAAGGCGATCATCGCCGCCTTCGTCGCCTTGTAGGCCACCGTCGGATAGGCGTTGACCGCCGCCGTGGACGAAATGTTGATGATGGTGCCCGAACCCTGGTCGCGCATGACCGGCAGCACGTGCTTGCAGGCCATGATCACGCCGCGCAGGTTGATCGCGGAGACGCGGTCGAACGCCTCCTCGGTGATCTCGAGCGGCGAGGCGTCGCCGCCGGCGATGCTGACGCCGACGTTGTTGTGCAGGATGTCGATGCGCCCCCAACGGCGGCGCGCGTCCGCGACGGCAGCCGCCAGTGTCGCCTCCTTCGTCACGTCGGCCACGAAGGCCTCACAGACACCTCCCGCCTCCCGCGCCATCGCCGCCGTCGCCTCGGCCGATGCCGCGTTCAGGTCTACGGCCAGCACCCTCGCGCCCTCGCGGGCGAACACGATCGACGTCGCACGACCGTTGCCCACGCCCTCGCCGGGTCCCTGTCCGGCGCCGACGACGATGGCCACTCTGTCCTGGAGGCGCATGGGCTGGCTCCTTTCGATTACGCTTTGCCTGCCGGCAACGGGAACTCGTCGAGATACTTCTGATACTCGGGCTCGACGTCGATCTCCATGGTGGCGAGAAAGCGTACGACGCCGTTGTAGAACGAGATGGTGATGACGAGGTCCGTCAGGCGCTCCTCGTCGAGCGTCTCGCGCAGGATCGCGAACGTCTCGTCGGAGATCTTGAGATCGAGGGTCATCTCGCGCGCCGCCTTGAGCACGGCCGCCGTCTGGCGGTCGAGCTTCGCCGGCCGCCCCTCGGTCGCGTCGATCATGGCGCGGATGTCGTCGTCCGATACGCCGAAATCACGGCCGATCTTGATGTGGTGCGAATACTCGTAGGGCGCGCGGGTCAGATAGCCGACCTGCAGGATGGCCAGCTCCCGCAAGCGCGGATCGAGGCGGCTCTTGAAGCGGATGAAGCGGCCGAGCCCCTGGAAGGCGCGGGCGCCATTGGGGCTGTGTGCGAGGATCTTGTAGAGTGCGATGTCGCGCGACAGCAGCTCCTGGTCCTCGGCCGCCAGATCGGCCTTCTCGAGATAGCGAAGTCGAGCCACGGTTTACCCTTCCTTGATTGGGTGTTCGCCTGCCGGTCCCTGCCGGATGGCCGCACTGTTTGCAGCACTATTGATTGTCGCGTGCCGGCGCCTGTGCCGTCACGCCGCCATCCACGACCAGCGTATGCCCGGTGATGTAGCGCGCATGATCCGAGAGCAGGAACTTGACCGCGTGGCCGATGTCCCAGCCGGTGCCCTCGATGCCGAGGATCGAGGCCTTGCGCCGTCGCTCGCGACCTTCTGCCGACATGCCGCGCTTTTCCATGCGCGGGGTGAACATCGGCCCTGGCGCCACGCAATTGACGCGGATGCCGTCGCGGCCGTGATCGACAGCCATGGCGCGCGTGAGCGTGATGACCGCCCCCTTGGAGACGGCGTAGGCCGTCAGGCCACGCGGACGCAGCGCCGAGATCGACGAGACGTTGACGATGGCCCCGCCCTTCGCCGTCTTGATCATGGCGGGGATCGCGTACTTCGAGAGCAGGAACATGCTGTCAACGTTGGTGCGCATGACCTTCTGCCAGCCCTCGAGCGTCTCGTCGACGACGGAGCCGCGGCTGCCGATGCCGACGTTGTTGTCGAGATAATCGAGCCGCCCGAAGTGATCGAGGGCCGCCGTGACGATCGCCTCGCAATCGCGGGGGCTCGTCACGTCTGCGGACATGGCCTTGGCCGCACCACCTTCGCCGGCGATCATGGCCACAGTCTTCTCGGCAGCCGCCCGATCGCTGTCGACGACCAGCACCTTGCTGCCGGCGCGCGCCAGCAGGATGGCAGCCGCCCGGCCATTGCCGACACCGTCTCCCGGAGAGCCGCCGCCTGCGATGATCGCCACCTTGCCGTCGAGGCCCGGATCGTCCTCCGGTCGAAGCGCTGCCATATCCCCTCCGTTCAGGTGAGCTTGCCGATCTGTCCAGACCAATGAGGTTAGCGCCTCGACCACCGCTGGAGCAAGCCTCCAGGGGCCGATGAACCCGGACCCGTTCTGGTCGGCCACAAACGCCGCCGCCTCGCCCAGGCGGCTTGCGCTTGCCCTCGGGGGCGGGTCTGGACCAATATCCGGCCAACCGGGGTCGCCACTCCGGCAAAGATGTAAATCTCAGGAGGAGACCACGTGAGCAGCGCCAGGATCAGCGAGATCACCGTTCGCAAGCTTAAGATCAATCTGCCGACCCCCTACAAGGTATCGGGCGCACAATTCTACCATTACGAGCCCCTCGTCGTGCAGATGCGCATGAGTGATGGGCGCGAAGGCTTCGGCGAGACGGTCATCCACAAGGGCTATTCCGACGAGACGCCCGAGGGCGGCCTGGCGTTCGCCAACGAGATGGCCGAGCGCATCGTCGGCAGCACGACGGCCGAGGCCCGCGCCGCCATCGCCCCACATCTCGACGCCAACTCGCATGGCGGCTCGGTGCTCATGACGTCGATCGAGATGATCGACGGCAGCCCCCTCCTGAAAGTCGACACGCCCGCGAGCGTACCGCTGCTGGTGCCCGTCAACGCCATGGAGCTCGACGGCCTCGCGCCCGAGATCGAGGAGACGATCTCGCGCGGTTTCAAGACGCTGAAGGTCAAGGTCGGCTTCGACGTCGACAAGGATCTCGCCCGCGTCAAGCGCATCCAGGAGATCGTCGGCGACCGCGTCACCATCCGCCTCGACGCCAACCGCGGCTTCACGCGTGAGCAGGGCTGCCGCTTCGGCGCTTCGCTAGACCCGAAGGGCATCGAGCTGTTCGAGCAGCCCTGCAGCAAGACCGACTGGGAGGCGAACGCGGCCGTGGCCGCGGTCTCGACCGTGCCGGTGATGATGGACGAATCCATCTACAGCCTCACCGACATCGACCGCGCCGCCAAGATGAAGGGCTGCGGCTACGTCAAGGTGAAGCTGAAGAAGTTCGGCTCGCTGGAACGGCTCGAGGCGTCCCTGCAGCGGATCTGGGCGAACAAGATCAAGCCCGTGCTCGGTGACGGTGTGTCGACGGACCTGTCCTGCTGGCTCGAGGCCTGCGTCGCCCGCTCGACGATCAAGAACGCCGGCGAGATGAACGGCTTCCTGAAGCTCGACACGCTGCTCTTCGCCGATCCCCTGCCGTTCGAGAACGGCGCCATCAAGCTGGTTCCCGGCTGGAAGCCGGTGATCGACCAGAAGACGATCGAGCGTGTCACGCTGCTGTCCAACACCTACAGCGCCGGGGCGCGCTCGGCTTCGACCGGCGCCTGACTGACGGCATAACAGCACGACTAACTCACACGAGCGGGATGGCCGGCATCCCGCTCGTGTCGCATCCCGCCCCCTGTGACCCTCAGAGCGCCTCGACGACGCCGATGGAAGCGAGCGTCTCCAGAATGGCCAGCATGCGCTGCTCGCCATCCCCCTCGAAGGCTCGCGTCAGGCTGGCCAGGTCGAAGTGGTCACGCTCGAGCACCCAACGCACCGCCGCCTCGTCCCGAGCCTCGCAGGCTCCCTTGCCGCGCGCGGACACGATCTGCCAGTCCTGGCCGCGCCTGACCAGCCGGATCCCACTCGCCGCGACACGGTAGCGCTTCGACGAGCCGCCGGGCATGCGGATGTGCGTCATGTTCTCGAACGCCTTGAGACGCTGCTCGGCGCGGAACTGCTGCGCCATGTCGGGCGTGTCGAGCACCTCTTTCACGGCGGCGGCAATCCTGCGCACGTGCGCCTCGTGCGCCTCGATGTCGTCGAAGCGCGGCAAGGCCTGACGCACGACCTCGAGCTGGTCGAGCGAGCCGACCAGCCATTGCAGGAAGTCGAGACCGCGCGCCTCGGTGAGACCGAAGGACAGGTGCAGGCACGCCTCCGACGAGGCGAGGGCATCGTGATAGACGCCCTTGGGAAGATAAAGGAGATCGCCGGGCTTGAGCTCCACCTCCATGAGCAGCTCGCCCTTGGCGCGCTCGTGATGCTCGGGTGAGAAACTCGGATGATTGTAGCCGGGCCGCTCCAAGGGCTCCGGGAAGCGCCCCTTGTAGACGCGCCACGTCTTCCGGCCCTCCACGTGGAGCGCGATCACCTCGGTCGAGTCGAAGTGAGAGGGAAAAGCCTGGCGCTGATTCTGCGAGCAGTAGGCGTTGCACGAGACGCGCGTCGCGAAGGCCATCTGCAGGGCTTCGGTCGTGGCGCGAATCCCGGGCGACAGCATCTCGATGAGATCCAGCACGATGCTGGCGCCCTGCTGCATCAGGGCGGCGACGCGTGGCGGATGGGGGCGCATCATGCGAATGCCGTCGCGGCTCGCCGACGGCCGGCAGTAGTCCCCGGCGTCAAGCGTCTCGCAGTCGAGCACCATCTTGAAGCTCCGGTCCGACCAGATGTCCGTCATATTCACGAGATCGTTCCAGTCGGACCAGGTGCAGACGCGCGCAAACTTGTCCGGCGTGCCCGGGATGTGCAGGGGCTTCTTCTGAAAATAGGTCGCGAAGAACTCCTCCGGCGTCACCGGATCGAGGATCTGGCGGAATGTCAGCGTCGGCTCGGTCATGGCGCTCTCCCCCTGCCGTCTTGTGCTTGCGCCGCTGGCGCTCGACCCGGACGCCGTGACGGCGTCACCCGATCGAGGCGGCAGCGACGTGGGCAGCGCTACGCCACGACCGTCAGCGTTCCCGCCTCCGGATCGATTACGACGCGCTCGCCCGACTTGATCGCCTCGGTGATGTCCACCTCGAAACGATCGATCATGGGAAGGTCGGCGAACGAGGCCCCCTGCGCCATGATCGGATTGGCGAAATTCAGGATGAGCGCCAGCGGCGCGCGCCCCCTGGCCTTCATCTCGCGGAGCATCCAGGCCGTCGCCACACCGCCCTTGGCGGCGTTGAGCACCAGGACCTTGCCGACGTAGCTCTGGCCGAAGAGCTTGTGCGACTTGCGCGAGACAATGCCCTTGACGAGGTCGAGATCGTAGCGTGCCGAGAAGTTGTCGGAGGCGACCAGCGCCTCGCCCTCCACCCTGGGACCGACGCCGACGTGGCCCTTGTAGATGCGCTCAGCCATCAGCCGATCCTCCCCTTGACCGCCGCCTCGACGCACGTCGCCATGTCGGCCAGGTGCGTGTCGTAGCCGTAGCCGCCCAGAATGTTGATGATCTTGGCCGAGTTGCTCATGAGCGTCTTCCAGCCGTTGGCCGTGCCGATCTCGCGGGCGTGCATCTGATAGAAGCAGACGCCCTTGAGCAGCACTCCGCCAGCGCCCTCGATGGACGCCGTCAAGCCCATGCGGTCGGCCGCCGTCTTCATCTCGGGAGAGGTGCAGGCGATCAGCGTCACATCCTTCGAGACCTTGCGGCCGTCGAGCAGCTTGGCCAGCGCCTCGATCTCGAACAGCGAGAGCTGCGGCGCGGAGAACACGACGACATCGAGCTTGTCACCCTTGGGACCGTAATCCGCGAAGAAGCGATCGAAGTCGGCCTTGCCGATGCGCCGCGGCTCGGGGGGCGCACCGTCGAAGACCGAGGCGAGATCCGGCGCCTCCGGCGTCACGCCGACCATGTGGAAGAGCGGCGTCGAGCCGAAGCTCGCCAGCGCCGCACCGAAGTGCTTGAGCTCGTCCGAGGTCACCACGCCCTCGATGCCTTCGATCACCGGCACCTGCCAGTAGGAACGCATGTCGCGGCCGATGATGCCGCCGAGCGCGCCCCACTCGCTCCAGTCCTTCGGACGCCGCTCGACGACGAAGCGGGTGGAGCCGCGCCGGCAGCGGTCGAGGTGGAAGCCATAGCGCGGCACCCGGCCCGTGAGGGCTGCAGCAAGGGCCGACGGCCCACCCTCGAAGTTGGTGCGCGCACCAAGCACGCTGTTGGCGTAGATCGTCGATCCGGTATCTCCGAAGGCGAGATGCTCGCCGCGCACGGGCGGATTGATCGTCTGATAATTGATGCAGGTGTCGGTCATCATGATGCCGATCTTGCGGAACGCCGCGTCGGCGCGGCGCTCGAGCTCCACGATCCGCTCGTCCTGCTTGACGCGCTTGTAGGCATCGAAATCGGCGCCGCGGGGATCGGTGACCGTCGGAATGATCACGCGGGACTGCGCGCTCGGATGCGAACCGATCCATTCCACGAAGCGCACGCCTTCCTCGCCGGTGGCCTCGGTATCGGCCATCAGATGCACCTGCGTCACCTCGACCATGTCCTCGGCGTCGAAGATGCGCGCGACCTTCAGCAGCATCTCCATCGCCCATTTGCGCGGCTCGCCGTGCTGGCCCGCGAGCAGCTCCTTTTCGTAATCGCTGAGACGTGTCACGTTGGACGTTCCCTCCTGATCGGCGCGTTGCACGCTGCCGTTCCTTGCCCTACACCTGCTGGGACGATAGCAGCAGCCGCAGCGGCCTGCGAAGAGACAATAACCCGATCTCGGGCAGGAAACATCCTCAAGCCAGCGCAAGGGAAGGCGAGATGCAGCCGAAGAACCTCCTCATCATCATGTCCGACCAACACAACCGGCGCATGCTCGGCTGCTACGGCCACGATATCGTCACGACACCCAACCTGGACCGGCTGGCCGCCCGCGGCACCCTCTTCACCGACGCCTATACGCCCTGCCCGGTCTGCGTTCCCGCGCGCGCTTCCTTCGCCACCGGAAAGTACGTCCATCAGATCGGCAACTGGGACAACGCCATCGCCTACGACGGTACCGCGCCGAGCTGGCATCACCAGCTCCGTGAAATGGGGCACCACGTCGTATCGATCGGCAAGCTGCATTTCCGCAGCAAGGAGGACGACAACGGTTTCTCCGACGAACAGATCGGCATGCACATCATCGAGGGCAAGGGCGACCTGCTCGGGCTCATCCGCGACGAGGACATGCCCAAGCGCGGCGGCTCCTACAAGATGGCGAAGATGGCGGGGCCGGGCGAGAGCCCCTACACGATCTACGACCGCGAGATCGCCGCGCGCGCC
>JAGRKR010000327.1 GCA_020442225.1 Hyphomicrobiaceae bacterium
GGCTGGCGGCTGCTGACGCTGCGCTGGGGCTTGTTTTTCATCGTGCTTGCCGTCCTGAACGAGATCGTCTGGCGCAACGCCTCGAACGGGTTCTGGATCTCCTTCAAGATCTGGGGCGTGATGCCGCTGACCTTCGCATTCGCCATGGCGCAGCTCGGGCTGCTCCGCCGGCACGGTCTCGAGCCGGCGGAGCCCGAATCCGGGCCGTCTGGCGGCGGCACCCTGCCGCCATGAGGGTGCGCGCGAACGCGTCTCGCGACCTGCTTCGCGACGACGCATCGCGGGCGCCGACGCACGTTGGATTTGCCGCCTCGCCGTAGAGTCGCTATCTCAGGTCTCATGCAGACGCTGACGCAACGCCTCGCCAATCCGACCCGCTTCATGGCCTTGTCGGGCGCCATCTTGCCCTGGCTCGCCGTGATCGCGACCGCGGTGACCATCACCGGCCTCGTCATGGGGTTTCGCGCCCCGCCCGATTATCAGCAGGGCGAGACGGTGCGGATCATGTTCATCCATGTCCCCGCGGCCTGGCTGGCCATGATGGGCTATGCGTTCGTGGCCATGTCGAGCTTCGGCCTGCTGGTCTTTCGCCATCCCCTGGCCGACGTCTCCGCGAAAGCAGCGGCTCCGATCGGGGCAGCCTTCACGTTCATCGCGCTGGTCACCGGCTCGCTCTGGGGCAAGCCCATGTGGGGCACGTACTGGGTCTGGGATGCGCGGCTGACCTCCGTCCTGATCCTGTTCTTCCTTTACCTCGGCCTGATCGCGCTGCGGGCCTCTGTCGACGACGAGGCGCTGGGCGCCAAGCTGGTTGCGGTGCTGGCTCTGGTCGGGGTGACGATCCTGCCGTTCATCAAGATCTCGGTCGAGGGGCTGAGCATCCCGAGCCTCGGCATCAATATTCCCGGCTGGAACACGCTTCACCAGCCGTCGAGCGTCCTGCGCGTCGGGGGCCCGAAGATCCACTCCTCAATCCTCGTTCCGCTGCTCGTCTCGGCCGTGGGCTTTACGCTGCTGTTCGTGACGCTGCATCTCAAAGGCATGCGCAACGAGATCCTGCGTCGGCGCCTCGTGGCGCTGAGGCTGACCGAAGTCGAGCGCGTCAGGCGGCGTGAAATCGAAGGCGCGGGGCAGGCATGATCGATCTCGGCCCGCACACCCGCTTCATCGTGGTCGCCTACGTTCTCGCCGCCGCCGTCCTGGCGGCCCTGATCGTCTGGCTCTATGCCGATGGCCGCCGCCTGGCGGCGCGTCTCAAGGAGCTGGACGAGCGTGGTGTCAAGCGACGGTCGGCCACGCGCGGCGGGCAGACCCCATCCGGCGCAGGCGGTTCGAATGCAGCCTGAGGCGTCCACCCCCGCCAAGCGCGCGAGCTGGCTGCGGTTCGCGCCACTCGCCATCTTCGCGGCTATCGCGGCGCTATTCGGCTACGCGCTGCAGACGGGCGATCCCTCGAAGCTGCCGTCCGCCATTATCGGCCGTCCGGTTCCCGCGTTCGTGCTGCCGCCGGTCGATGGACTCGTCGAGGTCGGGCGCAAGGTGCCCGGCTTGAAGACGGAGGATCTTGCGAAAGGCAAGGTCACCATCGTGAACTTCTGGGCCTCGTGGTGCATTCCCTGCCACCAGGAGCATCCCCTGCTGTTGCAGTTGAAGGCGGCCGGTACGGCAGAGCTGGTCGGCATCAACTACAAGGATCAATCCGTCAATGCCCGGCGCTTTCTCGGACGCTATGGCAATCCCTTCAGTGCCATCGGTGCGGACGAGAGCGGCCGCGTGGCGATCGAGTGGGGCGTCTACGGGATGCCGGAGACCTTTGTGGTCGACAAGAAGGGGCGCGTCGTCTTCAAGCACGTGGGACCTCTGACGGAGGCCACGCTCAAGGCGCGCCTCATGCCCGCCGTGCTGAAGGCTCTCGCCGACTGAGGGGTAGCGAAGGCCGCCGCCTCAGATGCGCCAACCCGAATGTATGGCCGCGATCCCGCCGGTCAGGTTGCGCCACGTCACCCTGGCGAAGCCCGCCTCCTCGAGCATCCGCCCGAACGTCCGCTGGTCCGGGAACCGGCGGATGCTCTCGACGAGATACTGGTAGGGTTCGGCCGCCCCCGCGGCGAGTTGGCCGAGCCGGGGAATGACCTGGAAGGAATGGAAGTCGTAGACCTTGTCGAGCAGCGGCACCTCGCAGGTCGAGAACTCCAGGCAGAGGAAGCGCCCGCCTGGTCGCAGCACGCGATAGGCCTCGCGCAGCGCCGCGTCGATGTGCGTGACGTTGCGAATGCCGAACGCGATGGTGCAGGCGTCGAAGGCGCCGGCACGGAACGGCAGGGCCTCGGCGTTGCCCTGGCTCAGGCGGATGCGGTCGGCGAGGCCGGCCTTCACCACGCGCCGATGGCCGACGGCAAGCATCTCGCCGCTGATGTCGCAGATGACCGCCTCGACGTTGGGACCCGCTGCGCCGACGCATCGCATGGCGACGTCGCCGGTGCCGCCGGCCACGTCGAGAAGCCGAAACGCTGCCGGCCCCTTTGGTGGCGCCAGCCAGTTGATCAGATCGTCCTTCCACAGGCGGTGCAGGCCGCCGGACATGAGATCGTTCATCAGGTCATAGCGCTCCGCGACGTTCGAAAACACCGCGTTCACCATGCCCTGGCGCTCGGATTCCGCCACGTCGCGGAAGCCGAACGTCACTCGTTCCTGCCGGGAGCGCGTGCGTCCCGTTTGCTCGTCGGTCGTCCTGCTCATATCTCGAGAATAGCCTGTCCGGCGGGTTGGAGCTATGCTTTCGGCTTTCGTGGTTCGGCAGGCTGCGCCGGGAATTGGAAGCGAGACAATGCCCGAGTTGCCAGAGGTCGAGACGGTCCGGCGCGGCCTCGAGCCGGTGCTGGTGGGTCAGCGGCTCGTGCGTGTCGAGCAACGCCGTCCAAATCTGCGCTTTCCTTTGCCACCACGGTTCGTGGAGCGGCTGACGGGGCAGCGCATCGAGGCGCTCGAGCGGCGTGCCAAGTATATCCTGGCGCGGCTGTCGGCGGGTGAGGTACTGCTGGTTCATCTCGGCATGACCGGGCGCTTTGCGATTTCGGCCGCCGAAGGCGCCGCCCCGGAGCAGCCGGGCGCCTTCGTCCACGAGGCCGGCGGGCAGGCCGTCCATGATCATGTCGTGCTGCAGACCGAGGCCGGGGCTGTCGTCACATACAACGATGTGCGGCGCTTCGGATTCATGCTGTTGGCCCGGCAGGACGAGCTCGACCAGCACCCCCTGCTTAATGGTCTTGGACCCGAGCCCTTGAGCGATGCCTTCGATGCGCGGTATATCGCCTCCGTCGCGCAGGGACGGGCCGTCGATCTGAAGGCATTCCTGATGGATCAGCGCGTGGTGGCGGGGCTTGGCAACATCTACGTGTCCGAGGCTTTGCACCGCGCCCGGCTCAGCCCCTTGCGCAAGGCGGCGACGCTGGCGTCGGCGCGTGGCAAGCCGACGGCCCGCGCCGCGAGACTGGAAGAGGCTATCCGGGAGGTTTTGGCCGATGCCATCGCGGCCGGCGGCTCGACGCTGCGGGACTACAAGAGGACGGACGGCTCGCTCGGGTACTTCCAGCACAATTTTCGCGTATATGGTCGCGATGGAGAACGGTGCGGACGCGGCGCATGCCGTGGCGTCATAGAGAAGCGGGTGCAAGCCGCTCGGTCGACGTACTTCTGTCGCCTGTGCCAGCGCTGAGGCGAATGGCGCGGGTGACCGCCCGGCGGCTGCTTGGGCAATCGGCTCGGGCGCGGAGTGGATCAGGGTTGCCATCGGGCCGTGAGGCCATGGTGGTGAATGACGCCCGGCGAGGCTTGGCCCGTCGGGCAGGATATCGAGGAACGAATACATGGCTTATGAAAACATCATCGCCGAGACGCGGGGCCGGGTCGGTCTCGTCACGCTCAATCGTCCGGCGGCCCTCAACGCCCTCAACGCGGCGCTGATCAAGGAGCTGACCAAGGCGCTCGATGGCTTCGAGGCCGACGAGAACGTGGGCTGCATCGTCATAACCGGGTCCGAGAAGGCGTTCGCGGCCGGGGCGGACATCAAGGAGATGCAGGCCAAGACCTACATGGACGCCTACAAGGAAGACTTCATCGCCTCGTGGGATCGCGTCGCCCGCTGCCGCAAGCCGGTGATCGCCGCGGTTGCCGGCTACGCCCTCGGCGGCGGTTGCGAGCTTGCCATGATGTGCGACTTCATCATCGC
>JAGRKR010000328.1 GCA_020442225.1 Hyphomicrobiaceae bacterium
TGCTGGCTGTCCTCGGCACGCCCGCAGCGGAGCCGGCGGCCGAGGCGTTCGGGGCTGGCGAGCCGCGGGAGATGCCGGAGGACGCGGGCTCCGCCCTTGATCCCGGCTCGACACCGGAAATCGCGCCCTATCGCGAGCTCGCGGCGGACCTGGCGGGTGTGAGCGACGCAGCCGCCGAGGAGCGGCCGTCTTCGGCGGCGGACGAGCAGGCGCTGGTCGAGGGGTTGCTCGACGGCGACGTGACTGCGGCCGTGTCGGCGGTCGAGGCCACGGATGCGCGCGCCGCGCCGAGCCCGGAGGCTGCCGTACCGGCTGCATCTCCCGTCGACCTGCTCGATGTCACGGATGAGCTTTTTGCCGAGCCGGCCACGGCGCGCGACGACCTCGCGGCGGGCGGGACACCGGTCGAGGTCGACGCGATTGAGCCTGCGGACAGCGCCGTCGAGGCGAGTGGGCCAAGCGAGGACGCCCTGAGCGAACCTCCGCTGGTCGATGCCGCGCCTGCCGAGCCCGTGCCTGCCGGGTCGGCTCCCGTCGAGCCGCTGGCCAGCGCCTCCCTGGCGAACCTGTTCGGTGGCGCCCCGCTGGCGTCGCCGCCCGAACAGGTGGCACCGGCGCAACTGGAGGCCGATCTCGGGCCAGCGTCGGCTCCTGCGGACGATCACCCGGCCGACGTCGTGGACGAGGCCCTGGCGGAGGCGGCGGGCCCCAGCGATCCGGCTGATGCGATCGAAGCCGAGAAGGACGAGGTTGGAGCCGCGGGGCCGGATGGCGCCGAAGAGGCGCTGTCGATCGGTGCGCTGCCGGCTGCCGGGCTCGTGACGGCGGCGGCAGCCGTGGTCGCGGCTGCGGCCGTGACCGGTGTCCCGGCCTCCGAGACCGCACAGACGCCCGCGGCGGCGGGCGTAGCGCACGTGGTCTCCGACGTGCCGGCGACCAGTGTCGCCGCGCCTGCTGCAGCGCCTCTCGAAGCGGCTCAGCCGGCGGAGGCGACGGTCAAGACCCTCGAGGACACCGTTGCCGAGCTGCTGCGACCGATGCTGCGGTCGTGGCTCGACCAGAACATGCCGCGCATCGTCGAGAAGGCGATGCGCGCGGAAGCCGCCGCCATCGTGCCGCCGAAGACGCCGGGCGAGACGCCCGAGACCTGAAAGCGGCGGGCTTTCGCCACGGTCCGTGCAGAGGGGGCTGGGCCGTCCTTGCGCTCCATGCCGCCGGCGCGGGTTGACAGGCCCGACCGCGCGAGCGTACGACGCGGCGAACCCTCGTCCAGCCCGTGAAAGTGCAGCCGACCCATGCTTGAGAACAGGTACCAGCCCGGCGCCATCGAGGCGCGGATCTATGCGCAATGGGAGGAGAGCGGCGCTTTCCGCGCCGGACCACCCGAGCGGACCAAGGCGGGCGCGCCGACCTACTGCGTGGTGATCCCACCGCCCAACGTCACCGGCTCGCTGCACATGGGGCATGCCCTCAACAACACGCTCCAGGACGTGCTGTGCCGCTTCGAGCGCATGCGTGGCAAGGACGTGCTCTGGCAGCCGGGCACCGACCATGCCGGCATCGCCACCCAGCTCGTCGTGACGCGGCAGCTCTCCGACCGGCAGATCAACTACAAGGATCTCGGCCGCGAGAAGTTCCTCGAGACCGTCTGGGAGTGGAAGGCGAAGTCCGGCGGCACCATTGTCAACCAGCTGAAGCGCCTCGGCTGCTCGTGCGACTGGAGCCG
>JAGRKR010000033.1 GCA_020442225.1 Hyphomicrobiaceae bacterium
GACCGAGGATGCGACGCGGATCGTGTTGCCGGACGGGTCGGTGATCGAGGGTCAGACCACGTTCAAGAAGTCCGACGGATCGACCGGGACGGTGGCCAGCACCGCGCTGGTGGCCGAGGCCGAGGGGCACCGGGTGACGGAGGTGGTTTCAACCGACGGCAACGGCAACCGGGTGGTGGTCAGCACCGCTTATGGCGCGGGCGGGCAGGTGCTTTATGCGGTGACCTCGGTCACCTCGCCCACGGGCGCGAGTGTCACCAACAGCTGGGACGATGACGGCGACGGTGTGACGGACCGGACCCAGACGATCGACACGGTCACGAATGGCGATGGCTCGAAGACCGAGACGATCGTCAACAAGGTGGGTGCGGTGGCGGCGACGGCGATCACGGTCAGCCGGACGGTCACGACCCGCAGCGCCGACGGCGCGTCGGTGGTGATCGAGCGGGATTCGACGGGCGGCGGCTGGTTCGACCAGCGCGAGGTGCAGGTGATCCATGCCGATGGCAGCCGGACGAACACGACCAGCGACCTGAGCCAGAGCGGCGCGGTGATCCGATCGGTCAGCGAAACGGTTCCAGCCGACGGCAGGACACGAGCGACCGCTGCGAACGAGGACGGGCTGGGTGGTGCGGATACCATTACGACCCATGCGATCACGGTGAACGGCGACCTGAGCCGCACGGAAGTGGTGAGCGTCACCAATGGCGATGCCTCACTGCGTGCCCGAGAAACGACGGTGGTGAGCGCGGATGGCAAAACCAGGACGATCACCAGCGATCTGGATGGTGACGGCGATACCGATCTGACCGAAGCGCAGGAGATCACCGTCTCGGGCGCGGGCTCGGCCTCGACGATCACGCTCACGAATGGCGACGGCAGTCTGCGGAGCACGGAGACCCATACGCAATCGACCGATGCGCTGACGAAGACGATTGCGCGTGATGTCGATGGCGATGGCGACAATGATACGTTGACGGTCGATCAGACGGTGGTGAATGCCGATCTGAGCCGGGTCAACACGATGACGGTCACCAATGTCGATGGCTCGGTGCGCGAGAAGACAATGGTGACACTCGGGGCCGACAAGGTGACTTCGGAGACCTGGGTGGACCTCGACCAGGACGGAACGTTCCAGGCGACCGACCTGGTGAAGTCGGTGACGGTGGACGCCGGCACGCAGCTGCGCACGGCCCAGACCTGGGAGCGCAATGCCGACGGTTCGGTTCGGGCGTCGGAAGTGGTCACGACAAGCGCCGACGGGCTCGACACCACCCGTGTCCGCGATGCTGATGGCGACGGCGATGCGGACGCGAGGATCGAGGATGTGACGGTCCTGGTCGCCGGCGTTGCGACCCGGACGGTGACGGTGAGAAACCAGGACAATTCTCTTCGAACGAAGACCGAGACGGTCACGAGCGCTGATGGCCTGACTGTAACCAGCCAGACAGATATCGACGGCGATGGCAGCTATGATGCGAGAACCATCGACGCGCGGGTTCTGAACGGCGACGG
Source organism: Hyphomicrobiaceae bacterium (assembly GCA_020442225.1). The sequence goes on from JAGRKR010000033.1 coordinate 1,516, forward strand.
CAGTACGACACGGACGGTGACGGACTATGCCGGCAACGGGACGACACTGACCGGGAAGGCGACGACGGAGCAGAGTGCGGACCGCCGGACCGTGACGGTGACGCGGGATGCTGACGGTGACGGCGCAATTGACGACGTGACGACCTCCATCGATCACTACAACAACCACCGCTACCACGAGAGCATCGACAACCTCACTCCGGCCGACGTCTACTTCGGTCGCGGGGAAACCATCCTGGCTGAAAGGAGGCGCATCAAACAGCTGACTATCCAAAACCGCCGCTTGAACCATCAGCGTCAAGCAGCATAACCTGAAACCGATGAGCCCGACCTCCCCGCTCCAAAGTCAGGCCGCCTGTTCCAGATCATTCGACGACGGACAAGTGTCACCACTGCCGGGCGGCGGGGTCCATACCATTGCCCCCGTGGAGGCAGGCGGAAGCTTGGGCACGGTCATGTGATGGCGCGTGACATGGTCACCGCAAGGCGCACATCGGGTTGCCATTACAAGAGCGGCCGGCCTTGAGGGAAGGCTATCTGTTTCAGGGATCGTCGCCTGAACGCCAAGCTTCGCCCACTCCGCTTGACGTTTGCTGGGGTGAACGAAGGGGTTGTCCACAAATGCCGGGGCCAAGGCATTCTCTATCTGAACTGCGACGCTGCCAGGTGCGTGGTTGTCTTACAGTCAACAGTGGCCGCCGAATGATGCAGCTTCGCGGGAAGAACAATCAATGTGGACGGAGCACTGTGCTGGATCAGCGGTGAAAGCGCGGTCGCCAGCCCGGCTACAGCGATGCCGCGATTGATCCGATCCCCGACGCTGCTTCATTACAGCATTGCGGCGCGACATTGTTAAGCAGTGCTTACTCTACTGGTCAGTTTTTTCCAAGTTGTCAGCTTTACGGAGATCCCTAGCTTTTCTTTGGCGAGTCCAAATGCGGCCATACGGGGGCAAGTACGACGATGACCAAAATCGTGAGCTCTCATCGCGAAGCCAGGCGTGGGCGGCGTGGTGCGCAAAGCGGGACCGGGGAAGCCCCTCAGATCAACAGCCGGATCCCAGAGCGGTTGATTCCGGTCTATGACTTGATTTCCGAAGCCGGGATCGAACTGATCCATGACGCGTCGATGCGTTTGCTGGAGGAGCAGGGGATCGAATTCCGTGATCCTGTTGCGCTTGAAAGCTGGCGCCAGGCGGGGGCCGAGGTGGACAAGGCACGTTCGAAAGTGCGGATCGGGCGCGACCTTCTCATGTCTCTGGTGGCGCTGGCGCCGGCCGATTATGTCCACCACGCCCGAAACCCGGAACGTTCGATCAGGATCGGCGGCCGATCCATGGGTTTTGCGCCAATCTACGGCTCTCCCTATGTCCGCGACCTGACTGGCGAAAGACGTTACGCCCGGCTTGAGGATTTTGAGAACTTCGTCCGACTTGCCTATATGGCGCCGTCGCTGAACATCTCGGGCGGTACGGTTTGCGAGCCGACTGACATTCCGGTGGCCAAGCGCCATCTCGACATGCTTTATGGCCATATCAGCCTGTCCGACAAGCCCTTCATGGGTGGCGTGACCCATGCCTCGCGGGCCGAGGACTGTCTGGAGATGTGCCGCATTCTCTTCGGCGCGGACTTTGTTCAAGACAATACCGTCATGACCTCGCTGACCAATTGCAACTCGCCCCTTGTCTGGGACGAGACGATGCTTTCGGTAATCCGGGTCTATGCCGCGTCCAATCAGGCCTGCATCATCAGCCCGTTCATCATGCAGGGCGCCAATACACCGATCACCACCGCCGGGGCCTTTTCCCAGCTGAACGCCGAGGCGCTGGCCGGGGTCGCCTATGCCCAGCTTGTCCGGGCCGGGGCGCCGGTTATCTATGGCGCAACGCTCTCGACGGTCTCGATGAAAAGCGGGGCGCCGATGTATGGCACCTCGGAAACGCAGGTGCTGACCTTCCTGACCGGGCAGATGGCGCGACGCTACAAGCTGCCGATGCGGACGGGCGGCATGCGGCACGGCGCCAAGGCGCTGGACGTGCAGGCCGGGTTCGAATCCCTCCAGACCATGCTTCCCGCCATCCTTGCGGGGGGCAACTTCTTCCTGAATTCGGCAGGTTGGATGGAAAGCGGGCTCTCCGCATCGTTCGCCAAGTTCATGCTGGATGTCGAGCAGCTGTCTATCCTGCAACGCCTGACGCAGGGGGTTTCGCTGACGCCGGCGGATTTCGCGGCGGATGCCATCGCCGAGGTGGGGCCGGGCGGCCACTTCCTTGGCTGCCAGCACACGATAGACCGCTACCAGACCGCCTTCTTCGTGCCGCGCACCTCGGACGTGAACACCTACGAGCAATGGCACGAGGAAGGCGCCAAGGATTCCGCCGTTCTGGCGACCGAGCTTGCGGCAAGGTCCCTGGCCGAATACGCCCCGCCGCCGCTGGACGAAGCGAAAGACGAGGCGCTGCGGGACTTCATGCGCAGGCGCAAATCTGAATTGCCCGACGGGATCGAATAGGCCCGTCCGCAACGCCCCAGCAGGGGGCAATCGAACGAAAGTACTCGCCGGGTCGCATCCAGGCGGGGCCAACAAGAAAGACAAGCCAACCATCAGGGAGTAAACACGATGTCCTTTCTCAAAAGCAGCCTGGCGGTCATCGCGACCACCGGCAGCATCATGCTCTCGCTACCAGCTTTCGCCGAAGGCCTGCCCGGCGAAGGCAAATCCATCCAGCCCATCGCCACCGGCCAGACCGGGCACATCTTCCAGCACGCCATCGTCCAGATCGGGCTGGAGCGTCTGGGCTACGAAGTGGAGGACTCGCTTGAAGCCCAGTATCCCCCCATGCACCTGGCCATCGCCGAGGGTAATGCCGACTATACCGCGATCCACTGGGACCGGCTGCACATTCCAATCTACGAACAGGCCGGCGGCGATGAAAAGCTGATCCGCATCGGCACTTTGACGCCGAACGGGACCCAGGGCTACTTCATCGACAAGGCGACCTCCGAGAAATACGGCATCACCAATCTTGGCCAGTTCACTGACCCGGCGGTAAGGGCGATCTTCGATACCGACGGCGATGGCAAGGCCGACCTGACCGGCTGCGAATCCGGCTGGGGCTGCGAACTGGTGATCGAGCATCAGCTTGACGCCTTCAAGCTTCGCGACAGCATCAGCCACAACCAGGGCAGCTATTACGCGCTGATCGCCGACACGATCACCCGCTACAAGGCCGGCAATCCGATCTTCTATTTCACCTGGTCTCCGCTCTGGGTCGGCTCGGTGCTGAAGACCGGCAAGGACGTGGTTCAGTTGAACGTGCCGTTCTCGTCACTGCCCGGCAACGAAACCGCCAATACCGAACAGCCGGACGGCAGCAATTCGGGTTTCGAGCTGAACAACATCCGCATCGTCGCCAACCGGAAATTCGCGGAAGAAAACCCCGCGGCCGCACGCTTCTTCGAACTGGTAACGGTGCCGATCGAGGACGTGAACGCGGAACTTCTGACCGAGTACGAAAGCGAAGCCGACCGCGCGCAGATCTACGAGAATGCCGAAGCATGGATCGCCGCGCATCAGGAACAATTCGACTCCTGGATCGCAGAGGCGACCAAGGCGGGCCAGTAATCCGGTCGGCAGACGTGACACGGTGGGGCGGTTCGCATCGCCCCACCCGACTCCTCATTCTGACATTTCCGCACATCGACCGGGACCCGATCCGTCATGACCAGCCCGACCAACAGCTTGGCCGAAGCCGACGTTCACTCCACGCGCCGCGATCCCTTGCTTGAACCCCTGAAGATCAGGCACCTGACCCTGCGCAACCGGATCATGAGTACCAGCCACGCCTGCGGGCTGGAAGAAGGCGGGATGCCCGCCGAACGCTACCAGCGCTACCACGAGGAAAAGGC
>JAGRKR010000329.1 GCA_020442225.1 Hyphomicrobiaceae bacterium
GCCTTGACGATCTCATAGGGGACGAGCCCCTTGTCCTTCTCGACCATCTCGTCGTCGTAACGCCGACCGATCAGGCGCTTGATGGCGAAGAGCGTGTTCGTCGGGTTGGTGATGGCCTGCCGCTTCGCGGGCAGACCGACGAGCCTGTCGCCGTCCTGTGCGAAGGCGACGATGGACGGTGTCGTGTTGGCACCCTCCGCATTCTCGAGAACCTTGGGCGCCGTGCCGTCCATGACGGCGACGCACGAGTTGGTGGTTCCCAGGTCGATGCCGATTACCTTAGCCATTGGTTCTGGACCCTCATCATCTCGGCAGACCGCCCGGACCCGTTGCCAGCACCCGGTAACCGTCCGACCCCCTTTGGTCGACGGCGCAGTCCCCTTGTTGAGAAAGACTCGCCGAAGCGAGCCACGTTTGATCGGATATATAGGGGGGCAGTTATGGGGCCGCAACAAGGCTGACACAACCGTTCAGTCCGTTTTTAGGCCCGGCCGGTGCGACATAGCAGTTGAGGGCCGCATTGGTGTGCGCAGTCCGGGCGCTCGCGATTCGTGGAGGCGGGCGCTCGCGATGGCGCAGCTCACTCTGAATTGCGGTGCGCGCGGTTGGGGCGAAGGCGGCGTGGCGGCGCGGGGGAGCATCGTTTACTGATAATTCATGCTGTAGAAAGTCTTTATGAATGTATTCGCAGTAATACTTCGTGTGAACGCGGATACATTTCGGGGTCAAAAAGATGTTGCAGATACTTTTGGGCATGATTGCGCTCGTCGGGGGGCTCGTCATCTTCCTGCGGGGAAGCTCTATGCTGCCGGCCATTCCCGGTAAGGGTGGCACGCCACCCACCGCCGGCACACTTTTCAACTCCAAGCTGACCGGCGTGGTGTTGATGCTTGCCGGCCTGGTGTTCCTGGGCTCGACGTCGTTCGTGCATATCGATGCCAATCGCGTCGGTCACATGAAGCGCATCTTCGGCTTCTTCGAGCTGCCGGCCGGCCGGATCATCGCGCTGCCCGGGCAGAAGGGCCCGCAGGCGCGCGTCCTCGGCCCCGGCTTTCATTTCATCCCGTTCGTGCACGTCCTCTACAAGGTCGAGGAGTTCGCGATCATCAACGTGCCGGACGGCTACTATGGCGAGCTGACGGCGCTCGACGGCCAGGCCATGCCGGACGGCATGTTCATCGCGCCGCAGATCCCCGACGGTGAAGTCAAGGCCATGCTCGACGCCGAGATATTCTTGACCAAGGGCGGCTATCGCGGACCGCAGGAGACGGTCCTCAAGCCCGGCCGCTATCGTCTCAACCATTATCTCTTCAAGGTTCGTATCGACCAGCAGACGAGGGCGACCGTGATCCCGGCGGGCCATGTCGGCGTGGTGAAGAGCAACGTGACGAGGCCCGGCACGCGCTGTGTGCAGGAGAAGGTGGCGGTCGGCGGGGCCGATGGCCGCGTGGAGGGCGCCCTGACCGTGGCGCTGGTCCCCAAGGGCTGCATCGGCCTGTGGAAAGAGCCGTTGCTGCCCGGCGCCTACTACCTCAACCGTCAGGCTTACGACGTGACGCTGGTCGACACCCGCATCAAGACCTGGGAGTACAAGGGCGGCTACACGCGGCGCTCGCTCGAGCTCACCATCGACGAGCAGGGCAACATCAAGCAGCGGGAGCGCGCCGAGCAGCAGCCGATCCCCCGGGATGCGGCCGACGGCGTGGTCTTCGTCAAGATCGAAGGCTGGGATATTCCCGTCGAGCTGCGCGTGCTGGTGCAGATCAAACCGGAGAACGCCCCGATCGTCGTCGGCAGCGTCGGTGGGCTTCGGGAAGTTGAGGCCCGCATGCTGACGCCGGTGCTGCGCTCGATCGTTCGCAACGTGGCGGGCAGCGAGATCCAGGTGCCCGTGCGCAAGGCCGACGGCACCGTTGTGACGCCGATCAGCTATGTCCTGCGGCCGACGCGCGTGCTGGACCTCATCGACAATCGCGAGTCCATCGAGCGCACCATCGAGGGCAAGATGCGCCTCGAGGGGCAGAAGGCGGGCATCGAGGTCATGGAGGTTCGCATCGGCGAGCCCGGTTTGCCGCCCGAGCTGCTGTTCGCCCGCAAACGCGTGCAGTTGGCCGACCAACTCGCCCAGGCCTACGCCCGTGAGACGGATGCGCAGACGAAGCGCACCGAGCGCGAGAAGGCGCGCGCCATAGCCGACGAGCAGCCGCGCCTCGTGGCCGCGCAGATCGCGGTGCAGGTCGCCGACCAGCGCGAGAAGGAGCGGGCCGCGCTGGGCCGCGCCGAACGCCAGTTCCTCGAGGAGCTGGCCCGCGGTCAGAAGGCCCAGGCGCTCGTCCTCGGCCAGGATCGTGTCGCTGTGCTGCAGGCGCTCGAGAAG
>JAGRKR010000330.1 GCA_020442225.1 Hyphomicrobiaceae bacterium
GCGATCGGTCGAGAGAGCCAAGCGGAGCGCGGCTGTCGAGAGCGTGAATCGCACGCTGTATTTGAAGAGCGCGCGAGCAATCTCGAGGTGCAGCATTGGCGGCTCCTCGAGGTCGCGATCCGAGAGCCGCAGGGGATGCCGCACGTCGGAGGCGTCCCCTGGCGGCGTCATTGCGGCAAGGCCGGGCGGCAGAGCCGGTCCGACCACGTCAGCACGGCGAATTGCGCATGTCCGAGGATACGTCAGGAACGCCGAGGCGGCTCGCGCTCGGCCACATTGCCGGGGCGCACGGCATTCGGGGCGAAGTCCTGATCACGTCCTATACCGAGACGCCGGACGGCATCGCCGACTATGGCCCTCTGCAAGACGAGGCTGGCGGGCGCCGCTTCGACATCACGGTGGTTCGGGTGACTCCCAAGGGCGTCATCGCCCGCATCGCGGGGATCGCGGACCGGACCGCTGCCGAGGCACTCAAGGGCACGCGGCTCTACATTGAACGGGCAGAGCTGCCCGAGCCCGAGCCGGACACCTATTATCACGCGGACCTGATCGGTCTGAGAGCTGACCTCGCCGACGGCACGCCTCTCGGCAAAATCATCTCGGTGCAGAACTATGGCGCCGGTGACCTGTTGGAGATACGACGGGCGGGCCGGGGCGATACCGTGCTGGTGCCGTTCACCCTCGCCGTCGTTCCTGCTGTCGATATCGCCGAGGGACGTGTCGTAATTGCCGCAATTGCCGGCCTTCTCGACTGAGACACGGCCGGAATCGGGGCAAGCCGGTTTTCAGCCCTGCCATCGTCCACCATGTCTCTGGTGGCAGCTTGGGCGAAATGCCTCTGACGGAGGCGCGGACGTGATACGGCCGGGGCCGTGCCGTTCCCCTCCGATCCAGTGAACGGGCCAGTGGATGAGCATGCGGGCGTCCCGAAACATTGCCCAGGTCCTTCGTCAGCGCCGACGACGCATTCAGGCTCTGCTCGCCAGGCTGTCAGAGCTCGGAACGGACGGCTATCCGCCGGAGGTCCAGCGCCGTCTGAAGATCCTCAACGCCGTCGCCTACATCATCGCGGCCTCGACGCTCGCCTACGCGGCGCAGCACAGCGTGCTCGACAAGGTGACGTTCGCGCCGGTCATCACCGTCAACCTGCTGCTGGTCGTCGTTGCGCTGCTGGTTCCGCTCGCCCACCGCATCAACGATATCGCCGGCGGACTGATGCTGGCACTCGCCGAGTATGCGGCGCTGTTCTACTTCATGGCCCATCTCGGCAATCCGTCCGGCGTTCATCTCCAGTATTTCGTCGGTGCGGCGGCACCGTTCCTCATCCTCGGCTTGGCGCGCCTCAAGTTGGTCATCGCGTTGGTTGCCGGCGGCCTCGTCCTGCACGTCGCGAGCTGGCTCCTGTTTCCGCGCGACAAGGCGCTGATCGCTGCCGACGACAGCATGCTCGATGCGCTCTACGTCACCGCCGCGACGACCACCGTCGTGCTCATCGCCGCGACCGTCTACTACGCCTTCCGCCTCGCCGAGAAGGCGCAGGGCGAGACCGATGCGCTGCTGTGCAACATCCTTCCGGCAAGCGTCGTCGAACGGCTGAAGCTCAACCCCAGGCAGACCATCGCCGACAGCTTCGAGGCGGCAGGCGTGCTGTTCGCGGATCTCAAGGGCTTCGTCCCCACGGCACGCAAACTCGGGCCGGCCGCGACCGTTAACCTTCTCAACGGGCTGATGAGCCGGTTCGACGAGCTTGCCGACAGGCACGGCGTAGAGAAGATCAAGACCATCGGCGACGCCTACATGGCGGCCGCGGGTGTGCCAGAGACGGTGCCCGACCCCGGCGTCCGCCTGGCGCGCCTGGCGCTCGACATGATCGCTGCGGTGGACGAGACGGCCGCCGAGCATGGTATCGAGCTCCAGATGCGCATCGGGCTGGCGACCGGCCCGCTCATGGGCGGCGTGATCGGGACCCGGCGGCTCGCCTACGACATCTGGGGTGACACGGTGAACCTGGCCGCCCGCCTCGAGGCGACGAGCGATCCAGGCCGCATTCATGTGCCGGCGAGGCTGAAGTCGGAGCTCGAGGGCCTGTTCCACTTCACCTATCGTGGTCCGATCGAGATCAAGGGCATCGGCCAGGAGGAGACGTGGTTCCTGGAGCGGCTCCAGACGCCATGCCCGGAAACTGTCGAGGCGGTGCGCAGATCATGACCAGACCCTGGACGGCCAGCGTGCTCACGCTCTTTCCGGAAGCCTTTCCGGGGCCGCTCGCGCTCTCGCTGGCAGGCAAAGCGCTGGCGGCGGCGCTGTGGGCGCTCGAAACCCACGACCTGCGCGACTTCGCGACCGACAGGCATCGCTCCGTCGACGACACGCCGGCGGGCGGTGGCGTCGGCATGGTGCTCCGAGCCGACGTCGTCGGCCGGGCCATCGACCATGTCCGCAGCGGCCGTCCCGAGGCGCCGCTCGTTTACCTTTCGCCACGCGGCGAGCCGTTGCGCCAGCCGCTCGTGCGCGAGCTCGCATGCGGCCCCGGCCCGATCCTGCTCGCCGGCCGCTTCGAGGGCGTCGACCAGCGCGTCCTCGATGCCCGCGCCGTCCGCGAGATCTCCATCGGCGATTACGTCCTTTCGGGCGGCGAGCTGGCCGCCATGGTCCTGATCGACGCCGCCGTGCGCCTGCTGCCGGGCGTCATGGGCAAGGATGAATCCGCGCACGACGAGAGCTTCGAGGGCGGACTGCTGGAATACCCTCAGTTCACCCGCCCCCGGGTCTGGGAGGACCGGGCCATCCCGGAGGTGCTGCTGTCGGGCGATCATGCCCGGATCGCCAGATGGCGGCGTGCGGAAGCCGAGCGTTTGACCCGCGAGCGCCGCCCCGACCTGCTGCCCCCCGGCAGACCGCCCCCGCGCGAGGATTGATCGCCCTGGCGCAGCAACAAACCTGTCGACAAAGGGGCCGTCTTGAGCTATCAGCCAGCGATCATTATCCACAATCGTGGGCCGCACGAGCCGCGCCCGTCCATCCGGACTGGCGGCGCCGCTCCTCTGCTTCGACGTTCACAAGCAAAAGGCCAAGAACAATGAACATCATCCAAGAGCTGGAGCAGCAGCAGATCGATGCCGTGCTCGCCAAGCGCACGGTGCCCGACTTCGGCCCCGGCGACACGCTGAAGGTCATGGTCAAGGTCATCGAGGGCGAGAACACGCGCCTGCAGGCCTACGAAGGCGTCTGCATCGGCCGCGCCGGCAGCGGCGTCAACGAGAACTTCACCGTCCGC
>JAGRKR010000331.1 GCA_020442225.1 Hyphomicrobiaceae bacterium
CTGCGCACGGGGGGTAACGTGGACTCGATCCTCTCGTCCATGCCGCCGCTCGTGAAGTGGCCGTGACCGCCTCCGGCTGCTGTCGCCGCGGCTTCAGCGCCGGCGCTGGCGGCGGATCACCTCGTCGAAGATGCGGGCGAATTCGACAGCGCCCGGCTTCTTGAGCTGCACGTCCATGCGCTCGTCGAGCTTGCGCAGGAGCTCGAGCGACGTCCTCTTATGGACGATGGGGTTGCGCTCGTAGCCCGTGCGACTGAAGAAATTGGCCGTCGGCATGCGGCTGCCGATGGGCGTCATCATCTCCAGGCCCGTTCCGGGACCGGCGAGGTTCATGAGCTCGATCTCGGCGCCGCTGAGGCGCGGCCGGCCGGCCTTCTCTGCGGTCGTCTTGAGGCTCGCCAGCTTGATCACCTGGAGCCAGGGTCCGATGTCTGCGTCGAGGTTCAGGGCATGGATGCCGAGCCCGCGCGGTGTCGCCGCGAACGCCATGTGTGCGGACCAGGTGTTCGGAACCTTCTTCGCCGCCCGCGTCATCTCGCGAACGACGACGGCCTTCTGACGGAGCGCGCGAACGCGCCACGGCGGCGTGCCCCGCCAGGTGGCCATGCGCTGCAGGCGGCGCACGAATTCGTCGCCATTCTTGACCAGCTCGTTGACGGAATTGGCGTGCAGAAGCTGTGCGTAGCCGAGCGCGGTCGAGATGGGGCGGCCCTTGCCGGAAATCGGGTTGATGCCGGCCTGCATGTCGGCGGTGCCCTGGCCGCCGGTCTCCAGCGCATACACGCGCAGAACCTGATCCTTGCGCAGGCCGGCCGCCAGCGCCTCCTGCGCGTAGCGGCGCTTGAATTCCGGCTCGCTCGTGCGCTCAGGGACGAACTTGTAGAAGTGCTTGGCGCTCGCCAGGAAGTCGGCGACGGAAGGTATGGGCCGCGTTTCGACGGGCTTGCGCAGCACCTTCAGCATCTCGACGATGTCTTTGCGCAGGCTCGGGCCGCGGTAGGCGGGCGGGTGCGTGTGGACATAGTCCTCCGCCACGAACGGCGTGCCGCTGCGCCGCTTGCGCCGCCGGCCATCCCGCCGCTCGTAGACGACGCGCCAGTAGGCCTCGAGCTGCTGGGAGTAGTCGCGGCGGGCCGCCCGATAGCGCTCGTAGACGCCTCGCTGCTCCGGCGTCATGCGCTCGAGCACGTCCTTCAGCGTCGTCTCGGCGGCGGCCGGCGACAGCGTCGCGAGCACGACCGGCAGGCCGATCAGGAATGCGCGCACGATGAGCGCGAGTGGATTGCGGAACATGAGTGTCTTTCGGTCGAGGTCACGCAGCTTCCGGCACGATGATACGCAGCGGTTGGACTCTACTCAATGCGAGGATTCCGGAGATTGAATGGCAGCTGTGCATAGCCGCGCGACACCTGCTGTCGCCGGAGGGGACATCGGGCACGGCCGGCAGCCGATGCTGGTTGGCAGTTCCGTCCCGCATGTCGCATGGGCGCTGCACTCCAGCTCGCCGACGCCGTCCTGGCGCTCCGTACTGGTTGGATTATGAAATTCATATTTTCCGCGACTGCTGAGAATGCGGCCTTGCATTGCGCCCGCGAAACTTTCAGCAACTTGAAATCGCGCGATTTCCGGATGAGTTGCACTCACGAGTGGCATTAAGCGCCTGCGGCGACGTGCTCGCGCCAATGTCCGGACATCTGATCACGGAAGAAGTGCGAGCCGGCATCAGGCTCTCCATCTAGGATTGCTTTCCGCTGGCGGTGCGTTGAAAAACTTCTGAAATCGAGTGACGGGACTACAATATTGCGGATATCCAGCTCCGTTGCGCTCACTGTCCAGCGAATGAGCAGAGCGCAATTGCGCGTCAACAGATTGGCCGAGGCGGTTGGAAATACGGCGCCCATGGCCATGACTTTTAATGTGCAGCGGGGCGGTGGCGGCACCTGAAATGCGATGCTCCCGACGCATCCTGAAGATAGCGGTCGGGAGCATTGACAGCGTCGGGACGGTCTGCAGCTTCAGCGCGAGTGACTGCGCGAGGCCGCTGCATGATCGGTCTGGACGCCCGCGCTGCGCGCGTCCACGAAACCCGATCGCGCTTCAGCGTACGCGGAAGCGCTCGATATCGCCGGTCGCCTCGGAAAGCCACTTCGGCTTGCGACCGCGGCCGCTCCACGTCAGAGCAGGATTGTCGTTGTGCTGGTACTTGACGCCAGCGGCGCTCTTGCTGCGTCCGGCCTTGCGCCCACGCCCTCCGACGATCTCGCCGAGGCTCAGGCCTGCTTCCTTGGCCATATTCTCGAATCGCGCCTTCAGGTCCGCCTTCTCGCGATCCTGCTTGCTCGCGATCATGTCGTCCAGCCGCTCGCGCAGATCCAAAAGCTCTTTGACGTTGAGCTTCTCGAGCTGTGAATCCTTCATGTACGGCTCCTTACGTGATGTTTGTGTGTTGCGGAGGTTCGTCGATATCGGTTAACGAAGACGTTACGACGCTTTGATCGATGATTGTTGGCGAATTAGCGCATTTGCACGTTGTCGTCAATTGGATGAGCGCCTGTTTTTCCCTTATTTGGCTTTGTGGTCAACTTCCGGCTGGGCAGGGGCGAGAATCTTAATTTCCCGCGCGAGCTGTTTCTCACCCGCCCGTCTTCTCAACTGCGCGTCTCGGGGCGTCGCTGTGGCGAACACAACGCAGAACCGCGATGCGTCCTTCTGCATCGCTCTGCAGATTTTGCGTCGGGACGAGATCCTGGGGCGGCACCGGGGCTCATCGACCCGGACGCCCGGAAAGCGTCGACCGCGCCAATCCTGGCCTCCTGGCGCGGGGAGTCGCAGGGGGTGAGGGCTGAGCGGCGTGCAATCAAATGGGCGTTAGCGGCCGAGCGGCGCGCTTGACGGCTCTGGTGCGCCGGATCAGGCTTTGTGGACGCGACGGCCTTGGTCAAGAAGCGACCGCGATTGCGAGCCATGATGCTCGCCTGGTCGCGTCGCTTGCTTGGCGAGCCCCGACTTTTCTGTTCCGGGATGATGTTTCGGCATCCCATGCAGGCGACGCGGGCGGAATGCGGCGTCAACGGCTTTGGCTGGAGAGTGACAATGGTCTGCCACGATGATGCGGCTACGTGCGATGCCGGGTGCTGTCGCTGCCGGGACTGCCGCGCGAGGCGGCAACGTGCGGGGTGGTGGCGCGCGGCGTTCGCCGGGATCGTGGCGGCTGTCGCGCTGCTGTCGTTATGGTCGAGCCCGGGTTTCGCCGTGGAGCGCGGCGGCAAGTCCGACAACGGCCAGGACGGCGCGCGTCCCGGTCCGTCACGCGGACCGGACCGCAGCGTCCGGCGGCGGCGTGGTCCGATCCTGGACGTGGAAGCGACTTATTACAGGCAAGGCGAGTTGCTGGAGCGAGCAATCGGCGCTCTGGCGCCTTCGCCGAAAGACCGGCCGCAAGTCTATTTCGTGGGATTGGCCGCTTACTCCGGACAGGACGTGTTTCTCCGCGAGGCCTCCCAGGCGCGCGATCTCTTCGATGCGCGGTTCGGCACCCGCGGCCGGTCTCTGCTCTTTGCCAATCATCACTCGACCGTCACGACGCTGCCGCTTGCCAACGCCAGCAATCTCGAGCGCGCTCTGCTGCGTCTCGGCCGCATCATGGACGTCGACAAGGACGTGCTCGTATTGTTTGTCACGACCCATGGAACGGAAGGCTTGCTCGCGGTTTCATTCCCGCGCTTTTCCTTCAACGACCTGACGCCGGCGATGCTGAAGCGCATGCTGGATGCGTCCCGCATCAAATATCGCGTCGTCGTGCTATCGGCCTGCCATTCCGGCAGCTTCATACCGGCACTTCGGGATCGGAACACGCTGGTGCTGACGGCTTCGCGCGCGGATCGCACGTCGTTCGGCTGCTCGAATGAGCGGTATTGGACCTATTTCGGCGACGCGTTCTTCAACCGCTCCCTACGGCAGACGCATTCCCTGCCCGAGGCCTTCGAGCGCGCGAAAAAGCTGATCAGCGGTTGGGAGCGGAAAGAGCGTCTGCAACCCTCCGAGCCCCAGCGTGGGGGCGGGGAGGCTCTCGGCCCGCGCCTGGACGCCATCGCTCGCCGGTTGGCGCGAGGAGCCCCGGCGCAGGATGGCCCCACGCGACGCAAGAGCGTCATCCTTAGATAGCGCCGGACTGCCGCCGCTCAGCGAATGAGGTAGATCGGGCTCGACCAGGCGCGATGCCCGTCCTCCTGCTGAATGCGCACATAGAGACGCGTGTCCCCGTCCGGGCGGAGTTTCAGTCTGCGCCGCAGCTTCAGCCGCGTCTCGTGCATGCGCTCGGGCAGCCGTTGCAGGGTGACGGCGCGCTCGAGTCCGGCGGCGTCGAACGTCATCGGCTCGACACCCAGAGCCTCGATCGAGGCCTCGCCGCCGACAGGCTTCGTCTCGAAGGCGATCCGCCCGCGCGCGCCGTCCTTGAGCCACAGGTCGATGCCGCCGTAATTGCCCGTCGTCACGGCCTTCCAGCTGACGGAGGTCGCGTCCTGGCCTTGGATGCCGCGATCGAGGTTCCAGTTGTTGAACATTTCCGCGCGGACGATGGCATTGCCGTCGATGCGCAGCTTGCCGTCCCATGTCGTCGTGCGGGCGCGGCCGCGATACTCGGCGCCCGTGTAGACCAGCCTGACCCGCCCGCCGAGGTCGCCGTCGCCATAGGGGCGGATGCGCTCGAGATGCGTGAGGCCGTCGAAGATGTCGAGATGCTCGATCGGTGCGGAGGCGTGCACCTCGATGTCGAATTCGACCTCATCCTCGGCGGTGCGGGCAATGTCGCCCATGATGAGCCGGCGTGCAGGCTCGGAGCCGGCGTCCGGGAAGAGGTCGGGATCGGCGTGGAAGAGTGTTGCCTCGCTCGCGAGGGTGGCTTGCACATCGAGCAGCATGCGATTGCCGGTCGTGGCGTAGTGGCGGCGCCGACGCATGGAGTCGAAGATGGCGTCGCGATCGAGCCGGGACGCGAGATAGCAGGTCAGCCCGCCGAACGAGCCGAAGAACGAGGCGCCGGGATAGCACGAGCCGGGCCGCCCCTTGTGACCGTCGGAGTTGCCGACGATGCCGACGCGATAGCCCTTCTCGAAGGCGTCGCGGACGATCCACTCGAACGTGCCCCAGGACGAGTGTACCTCGACGGCGGTCTCGAGGCGGCCGTCGTGGGCGAAGGTGACATCGGCGTAGCGGCCGCCGACATGGGCCATGACTACGCAATCGCGCCCGGCCAGCTTTTCGAACAACTCGTGGGCGGTGTGGGCGTCGGCGGGCTCGTCGACGATGTCGACGGCGTCGGCGATCTGCGCATGCGACGAGCGATGGATGCGCTCGCCCTCACGGCGGAAATAGACGTTGCGATCGCCGCCGACCGCGGTATTCGCCGACCATTCGTAGCCGGGAAAGCAGCAGAACGTGCCCGGCTTGTCGAACTCGGCCGAGAGCGCGTTGAGCTCCTTCCAGAAAGCACCCGTGATCTGGAAATCGTTGCCCTGGTGGCTGATCACGTCGAGAAACGCCCGGTCGCGCCCGAAGGCGAAATACTCGCGCGCGGTGTTGGTCCCGAGCGTCTCGTTGGACTGGCCGTGGATGTCACCCCAGAAGTGGACGAGCGGCGTGGTGTCGGCCGGCGCGGCGCGCAACGGGTTGGTGCGGCAGAGTACGGCGCCGTTCGCGTCCTTGACGGTGATGAGCACGTCCCCGGGCTCGTCGAGCGTAAGGCCGTCGGCGACGGCGGCGAAGGCGCCTTTCTCGAATTTCAGGGTCTGCGGCAGTCCTTTGACCGGCCGGCTGGCCTCGAGTGTCAACGTCGTGTCGATCTGGTTCGAGGGATTTCCCCACTTGTCGTCCGATTTGATCGACAGGCGGAAAGCCTCGCCCTGGCGGACGAGCGTCGGCAGGATGGCGCGCCAGCGCGACGGCGGTCCCGGCACGATGTCGATGCGCGGGCTTTCGGGCAGCGCAACGTAGTCGTAGGTGGCAATGGCGTCCACGAGCACGCGGAACTCGAACTCGCGCTCGCAATAGGTCTGCAGGCGAATGCCCGGCGAGCCCTGGCGGCGATCGCCAAAGCGGATGGTGATGGTGTCGCCCGGCTTCAGGAAGTGCTTGGCCACGCCGATGTAGAGCGAGCGGCTCCATGGGCGGATGTTGCGCTTGAACTCCCACTTGCATTCGAGCGTCGCGCCGTTGGAGGCCTCTGCCGTGGTGTAGCCGGGTGCCTTGGGGTCGGTGAACTGTACGGGCCCGAAATCCGTGGCGAAGCGAAACCCGATCTTGATGCTGCCGGTGTCGTCGATGCCGAAGCGGCCGCACGTGTAGACGAGGGTCAGCGACTGGTAGGAGCCGGCCTCGAGTTGTCCCGACGGCTCGAGCGTGGCCGAGCCCATCAGCTCGGGGCGATATTCGGAATAGGGCACGCGTCCTCCCAGGGTGTTCGTGATTTTGCGAGCGAAACCTATTACGATGTCTGGAGGGTTGCAATTGCGGGCCGCGACCTCGCAGTCACGAGTGTCCGGCCGGCTGTAGGCGAGTGGGGGCAGGCATGCTCACCGAGGTTGCCTTCGAGGGCTATCGCTCCGTGCGCGAGCTGCGCACCGGGGTCGGGCAACTCACCGTGTTCGTCGGCAAGAACGGCGTCGGCAAAACCAATCTCTATCGCGCTCTCTATCTCCTGCATGCCGCGGCAGCCGGAACGATCACGCGAGAGATCGCGCGCGAAGGCGGCGTGCAGTCGGTCCTATGGGCGGGCGGTCGCGAGGACGAGGGGCGCCAGAGGTTGCGGCTCGAGGCGACCTTGGGCGATCTGGCGTATCGCATCGAAGTCGGTCTGCCGGCCCTGACCGAGATTGCCATGAGTGTCGAGCCGCGCATTCGCGAGGAGGAGTTGGTGCAGGCGTCGCCAGACGGACCCATCCTGCACATGCAGCGTCGTTCCCGCAGCGCGGTGGTGCGGCTTCCGTCCGGCAAGCGCGAGACGCATACGAATGTCCTGCTGGCGTCGGAGACGGCCATTTCCGCCTTCCGTGATGCCAGCCGCTACCCTGCCATCGAGATTGTCCGCCGAACGCTGCTGGATTGGCGCTTCTACGAAAACTTCCGGGTCGACGGCGAATCGCCGATCCGCTCGAGCTGCCTCGCGATATCGACGCCTTCTCTGGCGCCGGATGGCCATGATCTCGCGGCGACGATCGCCACGGTGCTGCATGTCGCGGAGGATCAATCGGCGCTGGAGCGCGCCGTCGTGGATGCTTTTCCCGGCGCGCGATTGTCCGTCAACACGGAACGGGGGCGCTGTTCCCTGGCCATGAAATTCGCCGACATGCCCCGCCAGTTCGAGGCGCAGGAGCTGTCGGACGGGACCCTGCGCTATCTCTGCCTGATCGGCGCGCTGACCGGCTACCGGCCGCCGAGCTTCATCGCGCTGAATGAGCCGGAGGCCAGTCTGCACGGCGAGATGCTCGAGCCGCTGGCGCGCCTGATCGCCAAGGCGGCGGAGCGCTCGCAGATCTGGGTCGTGACGCATTCCCCGGAGCTCGGTGCGGCGCTCCAGCGGCTGACCGGTGTTGCGGCTCACGAGGTCGTCAAGGTGCTCGGGGCCACGGAAATCTCGATGGCCCCGGCTCAGGCGGCGGCCGGCCAGACGCCGGTCAGGCGGGCGCGCAAGGCCTGAGCGCGTGACGAACGGACGGTCTTGCACCATCCGCTGCCACCGACCGTGACTCGGTCTTCAGTGCAATCGCAATTCGCCACCGATGTGCCGGAACTCCGCCGGCCGGATCAGTCTGGCATGGGCGATGCGCACGCCGTGCAGCGCCCCGTCGAGGTTCGCGACCCAGTAGTCGAGGAACGTCTTGAGGCGCGGGAACCGTGGATGCAGATCATAGTCCTGCCAGACGAACGACTGCAGGAGCGAGGGGTGATCCGGCAGGCGGTAGAGGATTTCCGCCGTGGTCAGGGCATATCCCTTGAGCTGGGCCTCGAAGGCTCGATCGGTCATGCGCTTGTCTCCGGTCTCAGAGGTGGTCCTGCGCCGACTCCGCTTGCTGCCGAGGCCTGCCCGCTTGCCGGCAGGAGCCGTGCGACAGCTCGCTGGCGCTCGTCCAGTATGCAGCCGAATCGGGCGGTGGAATACGAAAAAAAGTATTGCAAATCAATGTAGTAGCAGCGGAACAGAGGCGCTGCTAACAGCCTTGCCGGGAATTTGGCACTCGCCCCTTGACAGTGCTAACAAGTCTTGCCAAATATCGACGCGGATCATCGGCGACCACGTCGATACGGCCACTCTCGAGCGAGGCTTATGCGCCCGTCGAGAGGCGGCTCGATCCATCAACTGACGCCAATTTGAGCTGAATGGAGGTAGAGACATGACGTTTCGCCCCCTGCACGACCGTGTGCTCGTGCGGCGCGTGGACGAGGAAACCAAGTCCGCGGGCGGCATCATCATTCCGGATACGGCCAAGGAGAAGCCGATCCAGGGTGAGGTCATTGCGGTAGGACCTGGGACTCGCGACGACTCCGGCAAGCTTGTCGCGCTCGAGGTGAAGCCGGGCGACCGGGTTCTGTTCGGCAAGTGGTCGGGAACCGAGGTCAAGATCGACGGCGCCGACTACGTGATCATGAAGGAAAGCGACATCTTCGGCATCGTCGAAGGCCGCGTTTCCGTTCGCGCCGCGGCCTAGCCGTCGGTACGAGGACAAAGAACAGACCAGGAGCACCTGATCATGGCAGCGAAGGAAGTACGCTTTGCCCAGGACGCCCGCGAGAAGATGTTGCGCGGCGTCGATATTCTAGCCAATGCCGTCAAGGTGACGCTCGGTCCGAAGGGCCGCAATGTGATTCTTCAGAAGAGCTTTGGTTCGCCCACGGTCACGAAGGACGGGGTGAG
>JAGRKR010000332.1 GCA_020442225.1 Hyphomicrobiaceae bacterium
AGCGCCACCTGGGCGTTGCGCGTGCGCGGTGACAATGCCCCAAGCACGACCGCGGCGCCGCCCCGCTGACGGCGGATGAGCTCGGCGACGGAATAGACCTCGTTTGCCGAGAACGCTACCACGGCCGTTCGATGCGGCAGGCGGGTGATCTTCTTCTGTCCGGCATAGGTCAGCTTGGAGAGCCGCGGACGGGAAATGAAATTGGTGCCCGGCAGAAGCTCGGATATGGCATCGCGCATCGTCTGCGCCCCGAGCAGGAGGGTCTCCTGCTTGCCGCGCACATGCAGCAGGCGATCGGTGAAGACGTGCCCGCGCTCGGGATCGGCGGCGAGTTGCACCTCGTCGATCGCCAGAAAATCGACATCGACCTCGCGCGGCATCGCCTCGACCGTGGAGACGTAATAGCGCGGCCGCTCCGGCTTGATCTTCTCCTCGCCCGTGATGAGCGCGACGTTCTCCGCGCCGACGCGCGCGGCGATCTTGTCGTAAACCTCACGCGCCAACAGCCTGAGCGGCAAACCGATCATACCCGTCTCATGACCGAGCATGCGCTCGATCGCGAGGTGCGTCTTGCCGGTGTTGGTCGGGCCGAGAACTGCAATGACGTTGCGCGCGCGCAAAGACTCCGACGTGCGCGGCAGCGCGTTCTCCATGCTCATGCTGCGGAACTCCATGGACATCCCGGCGAAAGGGATTGCAGACGGTCATGTCAATATCAAGATGACTTGGCAAGCCGAAGCGGCCAATACGCCCGGGGTTCGCGCGCAGGCCGAGTTATGCACATGGCGCTTGGCGGAGCAATCGCCGCGGTTGCCGGGGCTGCGCGCGACACGCGCCATGCGCTGCCGACCGTGAAAGCAGAATGGCCCGCACATGAGGGCGCCCCCATGTCGGACCATGTCGCGCAACGCGCACTTGCGAGCCATCGCGCTCGCAAATCATGCGCAGAATTCAGCGGGGTAGCGTGCCGGAGGTTCGAGACGGCAGCGCGAAGCACTGCCGCCGGAGCCTAGAGTGGGTCCTAGTGGATGAAGGCGATCTGCTGCTGGCCGGGCATCACGAGTTGCACGCGCTCCGTCGTCAGCACTGCGGAGCCGGCGACGGTCGGAATCGCGATGCGATAGGGAATGGCGACGCCCGCGCTCGGAATGGGGCGCAAGGTGACCTCGATCCCGGTGTTCCTCTGCATGTACCGCGTTCCCGAGTCGTCGGGATGACCGGCGATCGGCACGTAGCGGACGGCACACACGAAGGCGAGGGCGGAGTGTCCGCTCGGCGTCGTCTCGGGCACGGCCGTCTGACGGCGATAGGACAGAACGAGGTCGAACCGCTGCTTGCCATCGAAAATCGACAGCCGGCGATTGCAGGGATTGACGGCATCGCCACCGGCCGGCAGGCGGGTCAGGGCCATCACGGCGCTGAGCGGATCGAGCACACCCTTGAGGTGCTGCGGCTTCAGGGCCACGGCGGGGGCGGGCTCCGATTTCACGGGCAGAGCCGTAACGCTGGTGACAGCGCTCTTCTTGAAGCCCATGCGGATCGAGCCGCCGGTGCTGCCGCTGCGGTATTCGAAGGCATAGCCCGAAGGGCTCGGGTCCCTGGCGCCGACATGGCCGACGCTGCGCGTGACGCCTTCCCACTGGAAGAGGCCCGCGAGCGCGCTCAACTTGGCGTCACCCGAGAGACGATAGGTGCCGGCTGCGATATTGGCCGTGAATTCGAAGGTTCCGACGGAAAAGCCGCCGAATTCCACCTTATAGAGCGCATGGACCGCGGCGGGTAGCCTGGCGGGAGCGTCGCCCGCACTGGCACGCCATGCGCCGCCGACCGGCAAAGGAGCCAGGACGGCCGCGACTGCCATCATGTACGCATAGGCACGAGTACGCGACATCACGCGGAACCTCTCACACAAACAACGCAACAGACACAACCTGACACCGGCCATGCACTGCCCCGAGACTAGGCGGGGTCTTGGCCAACTTTGTGTCGCAGACCATTGTGGGGCTGGCTGGTAAACAAATCCCTGCCAACTGTCCGGATTGCAGACCCTCGTCGGGCATGACCCGGCCCGGCCGACGGCGGCGGTGGCGGCCGGACCATGACCGCGCCAGCCTGTCGGGCGGCGCCGGCATCGACGCTCTTTCGGCCTTTGTCCTTGACGCCGCCGCCAACTTGCAGTTATAGAGCCGCGATTGCCCCATGAGCCGTCGTGGCGCCTGGGGCGTTGCTTTTTCCCTGAACCATTCCGAAGCGGAATCGCCCCTCGACGCGAGCGAGGCGTTTTGCCGATCAGGAGCGCGACAGATGACCCGGCGTTGTGAACTGACTGGCAAGCTGCCGATGAGCGGCAATCTGCGCAGCCATGCCTTGAACAAGACGCGGCGCAAGTTCCGCCCTAACCTGTGCAATGTCACGCTGATGAGCGAGACGCTGAAGCAGCGCGTGCGCGTGCGGATCAGCGCCCATGCGCTGAAGTCGGTGGAGCATCGCGGCGGGCTGGACGCATACCTCGCCAAAGCCAAGAGCGAGACACTGTCCCCGCGCCTGCAGCGGCTGAAGCGGGACCTCGAGAAGGCCAAGGTGGCGGCTGCTCCGGCGCCGGCCGAGGC
>JAGRKR010000333.1 GCA_020442225.1 Hyphomicrobiaceae bacterium
ATGCATCCCGGCCCCATGAACCGTGGCGTCGAGATCGACAGCTCCGTTGCAGATCATCCCCGCAGCGTCATTCGTGATCAGGTGGAGATGGGTGTCGCAGTCCGCATGGCCATGCTCGAGGCGCTGGCCAAGCATCTGCCAAACCACTGAGGGCCGCCATCATGACCGCGAGCCGCAAGGGGGAGAAGGAGAAGGCCCGGGCGACGGCCTTCATCAACGCCCGTCTGGTCGATCCGGCCTCCGGCCGCGACGAACCGGGTGGCCTTCTCGTCGAAGGCGACCGCATCGCCGATCTCGGAGCGCACCTGCGCCGCAATGCCCCTGACGGCGCGGAGGTCGTCGACTGCAACAATCACATGCTCTGCCCCGGCCTGATCGACATGCAGGTCTTCACCGGCGAGCCCGGCCAGGAGCACCGGGAGACGCTGGCGTCGGCGAGCCGGGCCGCAGCCGCCGGCGGCGTCACCACGATCATCTGCATGCCCGAGACGGATCCGGTCATCGACGAGGTGGCGCTCGTCGATTTCATCCAGCGCCGGGCCCGCGTGACGGCGGTCGTCAACGTCCACACGATGGCGGCGATGACCAAGGGCCTCGAAGGCACGGAAATGACGGAGATCGGCCTCCTGCGCGAGGCCGGCGCGATCGCTTTCTCGAACGGCAAGTCGAGCGTCGTCAACACGCGCATCATGCGCAACGCCCTGCTCTACGCCAAGGACTTCGGCGCGCTCATCGTGCACCACACCGAGGACCCGTTCCTGGTCGAGGGCACGGTCATGACATCAGGCGAGATGGCGACCCGCCTCGGCCTGCCGGCGGCGACGAAGGCGGCGGAGACGATCGTGCTCGAGCGCGACGTGCGACTGGTCGAGACCACCGGCGGCCGCTACCACGCCGCGACGATCTCGTGTGCGGAGTCCCTGGCCGTGGTGCGGCAGGCCAAGGCGCGCAAGATCGGCGTCACCTGCGGCGTCTCCATCAATCACCTGACGCTCAACGAGCTCGATATCGGCTCCTACCGCACCTACTTCAACATCCGGCCGCCGCTGCGCTCGGAGGAGGACCGGGCCGCCATGGTGCGCGGCATCGTCTCCGGCGACATCGACGTCATCGTCTCGAGCCATGATCCCCAGGACGCCGACGTGAAGCGCCGCCCGTTCGCGGAGTCGGCAGACGGCGCGGTCGGGCTGGAAACGCTGCTGGCGGCCGCCTTGCGGCTCTATCACTCGGGCGAAGCCAACCTCTCGACGCTGCTCAAGGCGCTCACCTGCAATCCCGCAGCGCTGCTCGGGCTCGAGGCGGGCCGGCTGTCCAAGGGCGCCCCCGCCGACATCATTCTCGTGGACCTCGAGCATCCCTGGGTCGTCAACGACGAGCGGCTCATCTCCAGGTCCAAGAATTCGCCCTTCGACGGCGCACGCCTGCAAGGCCGCGTGCTGCGGACGCTGGTTGCGGGCCACACGGTCTACAACTACGCTGACCAGCGCTAGGGTGTCGGTCACGCACGCGACGGACGCACACGGCGCCGCCGACGCGGCCGACCGCACCTTCGCCGCTTCGCATTGACGCTCCCTCAAGCGCACGGATCGCCTGCATGGCCAGTTTCCCGATCTCCGTCCCTCTGCTGGCCGCCTTCGCACTCGGCTATCTGCTGGGATCGATCCCGTTCGGGCTGCTGCTGACCAGGGCAGCCGGCCTCGGCGACGTGCGCAAGATCGGCTCGGGCAACATCGGCGCCACGAACGTGCTGCGCACCGGCAACAAGGGGCTCGCCGCGATCACGCTCCTGCTCGATGCCTTGAAGGGCACGGCGGCGGTGCTGCTCGCCGGTGTCTTGGGCGGTGTCGAGGTGCAGCTTGCCGCCGGGCTCGGCGCCTTCATCGGTCACATCGCCCCGGTCTGGCTCGGGTTCAGCGGCGGCAAGGGTGTGGCCACCTACATCGGCGTCCTGCTCGGTCTCCACTGGCCGGCGGCGCTCCTGTTCTGCGGGCTGTGGATCGCGGCCGCCGTGCTGTTCCGCTATTCCTCGCTCTCCGCGCTGCTCGCGAGCCTCGCCGTTCCCGTTTATTACCTAGTGGGCAAGCTACCCGGCATCGGCATCATTGTCGGCATAACCCTGCTTCTCATCCTGAAGCATCATGCCAACATCCGCCGGTTGCTCGCCGGAGAGGAGCCCAGGATCGGTGCCCGCTCGAAAAGCGAATGAGAGGACCGGCGCGCGCACGCCCGTTCCGCCGCCGTCGCACAGGCTGAGCGAGGCCCAGCGTCACGCCTGGCTCCGGCTCATCCGCGCCGAGAACGTCGGCCCGGTCACGTTCCGCGAATTGATCAATCACTTCGGCGGCGCCGAAGAGGCGCTGGACGCACTGCCCGAGCTGTCTCGGCGGGGCGGGCGCGGCAAGCCCATCCGTGTGCCGAGCCGACGCGACATCGAGGCCGAGCTGGCGCGCGCAGACGCTGCCGGCGCGCATCTGGTGGCCATCGGCGAGCCCGGCTATCCGCGCGCGCTGGCGAGCGTCGACGCGCCGCCGCCGCTGCTCTACGTCAAGGGGCGCAGCGATCTGCTCGCCCGCCCGATGGTCGCCATCGTCGGAGCGCGCAGCGGCTCGGCCGCCGGGCAGAAGATGGCGCGACTGCTGGCGACGGACCTCGGCCGCGGCGGCTTCGTGGTCGCCTCGGGGCTGGCGCGCGGCATCGACGGTGCGGTTCATCGCGCCGCCCTCGAGCGCGGCACGGCGGCCGTCGTCGCGGGCGGCATCGACGTGGTCTATCCGCCCGAGCACGCCGAGCTTCAGCAGGCGATCGGGCGCGACGGCTGCCTCGTGTCGGAGCGTCCGCCAGGGCTCGAGCCGAGGGGCCAGGACTTCCCACGCCGCAACCGCATCATCGCCGGCATGTCGCTCGGCGTCATCGTGGTCGAGGCGGCCCAGCGCTCGGGCTCGCTCATCACCGCGCGCATGGCCGCCGAGATCGGGCGCGAGGTGCTGGCGGTGCCTGGCCACCCGCTCGATCCGCGCGCCGAGGGAACGAACCGGCTGCTGAAGCAGGGCGCGACGCTGGTCGCCTGCGCCGACGACGTCATCGATTGCCTGCGTCCGCAACTGGAGATGCCCCTGGCCTCCCCACCGTCCGCGTTGCTGGCGGAGCGCGACGCCGAGCCGGGTCCGGAGCCGACCGAGATCGGCACCGAGCGTGAGCGCGTGCTCGCGGCCCTCGGCCCGACGCCGGTGGATATCAACGAGATCGCGCGGGCATCCGGAGTCGGCATTCGCAACGTGCAGATCGTTCTGCTCGAGCTTGACCTTGCCGGCCGGCTGGAGCGCCACACCGGCCACACCGTGTCGCTCGTCACCGCCGGCGGCGATTGAACCGACGGGTCCGGGCGGGCGCCTATGCTGCCCCGATAGAAAGACGGCGGGCCTCCCGATGCGCCACCTCGAGAAGCACCCCGAGCTCCCTGGCCTCGGCGCGATGTGCGAGCCGGCTGAGCTGCGCCAGCATGACCTCGACCTGCTGCGTCGATGCCAGGTCGCTGCCGCTGCTGGCCGCCTCGCGTTGCGCCAGCGAGAGCAGCGCGGATAAGCCACCACCGGGCTGGTTGTCCACCAGCGCCTTGAGCTCCTCGATCATGTCGGCGATATAGGCGAGACGCTCGCTTCGCGTCGCAGTCAGGGAACCGGCCTCCCGCTCGGGAGACTGCCGCTGCCGATCACCATTCTTCGTGCTCATTGCTGGTTCTCTCGGTGCTCGATGCCACTGAGAGGATTATAGTCACACTCCCTTGAGGTTGCAACAACCTGAGATTGACAATCACGGATTGCATAAGGGCTCGGGACGTTCTCGCGGTGGATGGTTTGACTCCGCCCGCATGATCTCCCATCTTGCAGCGCACAGGTCCGCAGAGGGCTCCATTCACAAGTCAGGCTGAATAGCCCGCCCATCTGGCGGAGCGGGGAAGTGATCGCCGCATGCAAGTCGTCATCGTCGAATCGGCCGCCAAGGCCAAGGCCATCAACAAGTACCTGGGCGCCGACTACAAGGTCATCGCGTCCTACGGGCACGTGCGCGACTTGCCGTCGAAGGATGGCTCGGTCGAGCCCGACAACGATTTCAACATGCACTGGGACGTGGATGGCCGCTCGCAGAAGGTGATGAAGGAGATCACCGACGCCGTGCGCAAGGCCGACAAGCTGATCCTGGCCACCGACCCCGACCGCGAAGGCGAGGCAATCTCCTGGCACATCCTGCAGATTCTCTCCGAGAAGAAGGCGCTGAAGAAGGGCGTTCCGGTCGAGCGCATCGCCTTCAACGCCGTCACCAAGCAGGCCGTGCTCGCCGCGCTCAAGTCGCCGCGCGAGATCGACGCACCGTTGGTCTCCGCCTACCTGGCGCGTCGCGCGCTCGACTATCTCGTCGGTTTCACGCTGTCGCCGGTGTTGTGGCGCAAGCTGCCGGGCGCTCGCTCGGCCGGCCGCGTACAATCGGTGGCGCTACGCCTCGTGTGCGACCGCGAGGCCGAGATCGAGCGCTTCAAGAGCGATGAGTACTGGACGATCGAGGCGCTGCTCAAGACGGCCAAGGGCGAAGATGTCGCCTCCCGGCTCGTGGCCATCGACGGGACCACCCTGAAGCGGCTGGACATCAAGACCGAAGCCCAGGCGAGCGCCATCAAGACGGCCGTCGAAGGGCGCGGCTTCTCGGTGACGAGCGTCGAGAAGAGGGCCGTGCGCCGCAATCCCTACCCCCCCTTCACGACGTCGACGCTGCAGCAGGACGCCTCGCGCCAGCTCGGCTTCTCGGCCAAGCAGACGATGAATGTCGCCCAGCGCCTCTACGAAGGCATCGACCTCGGCGGCGAGACGGTCGGGCTCATCACCTACATGCGAACCGACGGCGTGCAGATCGTGCCCGAGGCGGTGGCCGAGATCCGCGCGGAAGTCGAAAAGCTCTACGGCCGC
>JAGRKR010000334.1 GCA_020442225.1 Hyphomicrobiaceae bacterium
ATGACCTCCGCGTCGATGCCGGTCTCCTCTGCCGCCTCGATCGTCATCGGCACCGTCAGGGCATAGGTCAGCGCCGTGCAGGCCGAGCCGCGGCGCCGCACCTTCGCCTTGCCGAACGGGATGATGTAGTCGAGGTCGTCGACGGGCACCGGGCCGCTGGTCTGGAACAGCGACTGATACTCGACGACGAGCACCGGGTCGTCACAGCGAACGGCCGCGTTGAGCAGTCCGATGTAGTCGAACGGCGTCGAGGCGGCGACGATGCGCCAACCCGGATAGAGCGCAAAAAGCCCCGAGGCGTCCATAGAGTGCTGAGAGCCGTAGCCGGTGCCGGCGGCGACACGACTGCGCACGACGAGCGGCAGCGGGAAGTCGCCTCCGAACATGTGGCGGACCTTCGACGCCTGATTGAAGAGCTGATCGGCCGCGCAGAGCACGAAATCGGGATACATGATCTCGACGACGGGCCTCAGACCATTGAGCGCCGCGCCGACGGCCAGGCCGGTGAAACCGTTCTCCGCGATGGGCGTGCCGATCAGCCGGTCCGGGAAACGCTCGGCAATGCCGCGAGTGGCGCCGGCCGTTCCGCCACGCAGCCGGTGCACGTCCTCGCCCAGAATATAGATGCCGTCGTAACGCTCCATGTTGTGGAGCATGGCCATCGGGATGGCCTCGACCAGCTTGATCTCCTTCATGCGCTCCGACGCGACGTCCTCCACCTCGAGGCTGCGCATGCCGGAGAGCTCGTGCAAGTCGCCGCGGATACCATGCTCGACGGTGGCCGGGTCGGGCCAGAGCGCCGGCACGATGCGCCGCTTGTTGGTGCCGGGCTCCATTTCCGTCAGTGCGCCCGCGACCGCATCGACGGCCCGCCGCGCCCGGGCATCGAGACGCTCGACGCCGGCCTGATCGACGACGCCGAGCCGCTTGAGCCGCTCGGGCATCGTCAGGAACGGATCGCGGCCGGCCCACGTCTCCTCCTCTTCGCGCGACCGATAGCCGAAGTTGGAGCCTTTGAGCGGACCGGACTGGTGCAGGTAGCGATAGGTCTGCGCCTCGATCACAACCGGCCCGCGACGATTGCGGATCTCGTCGACCGCCCAGCGCATCGCCCGGCGCACGGCGACGACATCCATGCCGTCGCATTCGATTCCGGGCACGCCGAGCCCCAGCCCACGGCCGGAAAGGCGCGTCTCGCGGGTCTGCTCCTTGAGGTGGGTCGAGACGGCGTAGAGATTGTTCTCGATGAAGAAGATCGTCGGCAGGTCGTAGAGAGCCGCGAGATTCATCGATTCGAAGCCCGCCCCCGTCTGCGAGGCGCCATCGCCGAAGAAGCAGACGGAGATGTGATCCCGTCCGAGCTTCTTGTCGGCGAAGGCATACCCGACTGCATGCGGCGGGTTGCCGCCGACGATGGCATTCGAGCCGAACACGCCCGCTTCGTCCCACTTCAAGTGCATGGAGCCGCCGCGCCCGCCGTTGTAGCCGGGCGAAAGACCGAGGATCTCGGCCATCGTGCGCTTGACGACCTCCTGCATCGCCTCGGCGAACTCGGCCTGGCGCGGATCGTAGCCCGCCAGCGTCTTGTGGTTCAGCGCCTTGGCCAGGAACTGATGGTGCATGCGGTGCGTGCCGTTGATCTTGTCGGCCGAGTCGAGCACCGACATGGCGCCGACCGCGCCGCCCTCCTGCCCCATGCTGGTGTGCACGGGGCCGTGCACCAAGCCCTCGCCGAGCAACTCGATGAGCTTCTCCTCGAAGCGCCTGACGAGGAACACCTGCTCCAGCAGGCGGGCCAGGAGGATTGGGTCCTCGTTGCGCCAGTCGCCGTCGTCGACGTCGAGGCGGAACCATGCGGTATCGGTCTTGAGCGGCGTGAACGTGCTCATGCTCTATCGCGTTCTCCAGATGTCACGGCGCCGGTGCACGGCGAGCGATGCGGTCCTTTGCGCCTCAGGATTTGGCCTTGTAGCGGGCAGCCGGCCGCCACAGCTCGGCGCCTGCGCGGGCATACTGCGGCGGGATCTGCGCGGTGCCGCCGAGACGGTAGGCAGCATGCCACCCCCAGCGGGGATCGTCGAGGAAGCCGCGCGCCAGTGCGACCATGTCGGCCTCTCCGGAAACCAGGATCTCCTCGGCTTCCTCCGGCTCGACGATCAGCCCGACGGTCATCACCGGCATGCGCACGGCCTTGCGGATCGCCGCCGCGAACGGCACCTGGTACTTGGGCCCCATCGGAATCTTGGCGTCGTGCACGTTGCCGCCGCTGGAAACATCGATGAAGTCGCAGCCGTGCATCTCGAGTGCCTTGGCAAAGGTGATCGACTGCTCGAGATCCCAGCCGCCCTCCACCCAGTCGCTCGCCGAGATGCGCACGCCGAGCGGCTTGCTCGCTGGCCACACCTTGCGCAGGGCCTCGAAGACCTCGAGCGGGAAGCGCATGCGATTCTCGAGGCTGCCGCCGTAGTCGTCGTTGCGCGTATTGGAGAGCGGCGAGAGGAACTGATGCATCAGATAGCCGTGGGCGCTGTGCAGCTCCACGAGATCGAAGCCCACGCGGTCGGCGCGCACGGTGGCCTCCACGAACCGCGCCTTGAGGGCAGCCAGATCATCGACGCTCATGGAGCTCGGCACCTGCCAGCCGGGAGCGAAGGGCTCGGGCGAAGCACTGCGGGTCTGCCAGGCGCCCGGCTGCCCGACAGGGATCGAGCCGCCGCCCTCCCAGGGCCGGCTCGCCGAGCCCTTGCGGCCGGCGTGGGCGAGCTGGATGCCGATCTTGGCCGAGCCATAGCGCCGACAGACGTCAACTACGCGCTTCCAGGCCAGCTCGTTGTCGTCGCTGTAGAGACCCGGGCAGCCTGGCGAGATGCGGCCCTCCGGCTCCACTCCGGTCGCCTCGACGATCAGCAGGCCGGCGCCCGACATGGCCATGGTGCCGAGATGGATGGTGTGCCAGTCGGAGACGCAGCCGTCGAGCGCGCTGTACTGGCACATCGGCGCCACCACGAGCCGGTTGGTCAGCTCGAGATGGCGAAGACGGATGGGGGAGAAGAGACGTGAGGTCATGTCATTCCCGTATTCTTCGAGGGTGAGGAGAGGGTGGAGCCGGACGGCGTCCCGCGGCCGGCCTGGATGAGGTCGCGCGCCTCGCGGCGGAGCACCTTGCCGACGGCGCTGCGCGGCAGCTCGCTGACGATATGAATGCGCTTCGGCGCCTTGACGCTGTCCAACTCGGACTTGACGAAGGCGACCAGGTCCGCCTCGCTCGCCGACTTGCCGTCCTTCAGCTCGACGGCGGCCGATACGGCCTCCCCCCACTTCGGGTCGTCCACGCCGAAGACGATGCAGTCCTTGACCGCGGGGTGGCGACCGAGCGCCGCCTCCACCTCGGCCGGAAAGACGTTGAAGCCGCCCGTGATGATCATTTCCTTGCTGCGGCCGCTGACGAACAGATAGCCGTCCTCGTCGAGCCAGCCGAGATCCCCTGTCCGGAGCCAGCCGTCGACGATCGTCTCGGCCGTCGCCGCGGGATTGTCGAGATAGCCGTTCATCACGAGATCGCCGCTGACCACGATCTCGCCCGTCTGGCCGGGCGGCAGCAGGCTGCCGTCGCTGCCGCGGATGGCGAGCCCGACGAGGGGCGCGGCGCGTCCAACCGAGCCGAGGTAACGCTCCTGCAGGAGCTCATCGGCCCTGAGGCAGGTTACGATCTGCGGCGCCTCGACCTGACCATACGCCGTCTCCACCGCGTTGTTGAAGACGCGCTGCGCCACGCGGATCTGCTCAGGTCGCATCGGCGCGCCGGAGTAGACGAGGTGCTTGAGGTGCGGATAGCGGCGCTCCGCCACGCCCGGCTGCTCCAGCATCATGTAGATCATCGTCGGAGTGAGATAGGTCGTGGTGATCCTGTCGCGCTCGAACGCCTCCAGGATCGTCTCGGGCCGCGCCTTGTCCAGCATCACCAGACACCCGCCCCGGCTCAGCACCGGCAGAATGAGCGCGCCCGTACCGTGGGTGATCGGGGCAGCGCACAGGTAACGATCGTCGGCATCGAAGCCGAAGCCCTCGCGGAGCGCGATGAGTGCCGTGTTCCAGCACCGCAGCGACTGCATGACGCCCTTGGGCCGGCCGGTCGAGCCGCCCGTGAACTTGACGGCGGCAAGCTGGTCGAGCGTCAGGTGATGCCGGAGCGGCGTCCGGCCGGCCTTGGCGGCGATCAGAGAGGCGACGGACTGCTCTTCCCCTGCCGCTTCCCCCGGCCTGGCAATGACGACGGTGGCCGCCCCCGGGTCCATGGCGGTGCGGCAGGCTGCATCCATGACGATGATCGACGGTTGCGTCAGCCCCGACATCGCCGCCAGTTCGGCCGGGCCGTTACGCGGATTGAGCGGCACCCACACCTTGCCAGCTGCAAAGGTGGCGAGCAGCGCCAGCAGGTGCTCCACCGTATTCCAGGCGCAGATACCGACGCGCGATTGCGGGGCCGGGTCGAGCGCCTGCAGTCCCACCGCCAGCGCATCCACCTGTTCGACGAGCTCACGATAGGTGATGGCGACCCCGCCGCCCTCGACGGCCAAACGGGCAGGCCAGGCACGAGCGGCCCGGTAGAGAGCCTCGATCGGCAGCATCCGCTCAAGTCTCCAGTCTGACAGTCATCGCGTGCCGCATCTCGACCAAGCTTCCACGCCCTAGTTCATCCTCAGTCCGCCACCCTTCAGGCCTGCGAACTTTGCCAGATAGGTTGCGGTTTCCGGCACCAGCGCGATGACGATCCAGGTCACAATGAGCGCCGCGAGATAGGGAATCACATAGCGTGCGATGTTGAGATAGGGAACGCCCGACACGCTCGAGGCGACGAACAGATTGAGCCCGAACGGCGGCGTGATGAAGCCGATGGCCGTGCCGACGACGAAGACCACCGCGAAATGGAAGGGGTCGCCGCCCGCCTTGACGATCACCGGCGCCATGATGGGTGCGAAAATGATGGTGATCGGTACGGATTCCACCAGCATGCCCGCGACGAACACGACCACCATGCAAGCGGCGAGAATGGCGTAGTAGCCTCCGAGACCGCTCAGCATGTCGGCGACGGCACGATCGACGCCCATGACCGCGAACATCTGCTGCATGACGAGCGATACGGCGACCAACGGCATGATGATGCCGACGATCATGCCGGAGCGGAAGATGAGATCCGGGAGCGTCTTCAGCTTGAGCTCGCGCGTCAGCAGGAAACCCGCAAGAAGACAGTAGACCACCGTCACGGCCGCCGCCTCGGTCGGCGAGAAGACGCCGGTGTAGAGCCCCCAGAGCACCAGCGCCACCGCGAAGATCGCCAGGCTGAAGCCGGGTGTCGTCCGCACGACGCCCCGCACAGTGAGTGGCCGCAAGATCCCGTATCCCCTGTAGGTCGAGACGATGAAGCAGGTGACCAGCATCGCCACCACGAGCATCGCGCCGGGAATGATGCCAGCGAGGAACAGCTCGGAGATGGGCACGTTGACGAGATAGCCGTAGACGATGAAGAGAATGCTCGGCGGGATGATGATACCGACGGTGCCGCCCGCTGCGGCCGTGGCAGCGGCGAAGCTCTTGCCGTACTTCTCCTCGACCATGGCAGGATACGTGATGGAGCCGATCGTCGCCGTCGTCGCGGCATTCGAGCCCGAGATGGCGGCGAAGAAGCCACTCGCCGTGATCGAGGCCATGCCGAGACCGCCGCGCAACCAGCCGAACGCAGCCAACGTGAAATCGATGATGCGCTTGGCGATACCACCACCGCCAATGAGGTCGCCCGTCAGGATGAAGAGCGGTGCGGCAAGCAGTGCAAAACTGTTCAGGCCTTCGAACATGCTCGAGCCGACGTTCTCGAGCGGAAATCCGTAAACGAGATGCGCCACCACGACCCAGAGCCCGAGCACCAGGAACATCGGCGAGCCGAGCACGAAGAGAAGGACGCCGACGATCGTGACCATGGCCATGATACCGCCGGGGCTCATCAGGAACTCGATCATTGTCGCTGCTCCTATTCGGCGGTGATCTGACCGGGTTGTACGAACGGCTCGTCGCGCCGCATGGAGCGGGCGTCGAGGTACATGTTCTGCAGGACGCGGAAGACCAGCAGCGACCAGCCGACCGGCGTCGCCGAATAGAACCACCACTGCGGGATCGTATCGGTACCGGGAACGACGGAGGCGTTGTCGAACTGCAGCTTGAGGAGCCCCGAGGCGTAGTAGATCACGACCGTCGCCAGCACGAGGAACAGCACGTTGTCGATTTGCATGAGCACGTACTGCGATCTCTTCGACAGGCGCGACCTCAGCTCGGAGAAGCCGAGATGCGCCCGGATCTTGATGCCGTAGGCCGCTCCGACCCACGTCAGCCAGAGAAACATGTAGGCCGGAACGGTCGTGCTCCACGGCGCCTGCACCGAGAGCACATAGCGCCTGAACACCTCGACCGCGACAATGCTCGCGCACGCGACGTAGGCAGTGAGGATGATAATCTTCTCAAGATTGCGGTCGAGCCACCCCAGCATGGCGGGCATCAGTGAACTCCTACGCTGAAAGCAAAGCAGCCCGCAGGCCGCCTTGCAAAAGCTCGGTGGAGAAAGGGATGTCGTCGGTGCCTTCGCGGTCTGGAACGGGAACGGGAGGGCTGGCGCCCTCCCGGTCCCGTCGGCGTCAGCCCTGGCGCCACCAACGCCGCGGCTCGACGTCGATGGCGAGCTTGTCGGCCGGGAACTGGCGCGCGACCGGCAGCATCTTTTCGTAGACGTTGAAGCCGGCCAGCTTGTTGAGGCGCTCGTGCCAGGTGTTGTACTCGGGCTTCTTCGGGCTGGCGATCTCTTCGGCCTCCTTGAGCGCCGCCGGTGTCAGGAAGTTCATCTTGACGCCGTACTTGCCGAAAATCGTGTGCTTGGGAGGATTGGGCACCTCGCCCGATACCTGCACCAGACCGGCCTCGTTGTTGTACTGCACGGAGATCTGGGCAAGGTAGGCGCTCTCGCGAACCTGCTCCTGCAGCGCCGGGCCGAGCTTGTCGAACGTCTGCGACCGCATGGCCGTGTGACCGGTGCCGGGGATGAACTTGAGGCCGACGTACTGGCTGACCACCGGCGTGATGTTGAAGGCCGTCGTCGCCGAGCTCCAGGTTTCCATGCCGTCGATCAGGCCGGACTTCATGGCGTCCAGCGTCTCTACCCATGCGACCGGCACGGGATTGAGCCCCATGAGCTGCATGGCGATGCGCCCGAGCTGCGTATTGGTCACGCGGTTCTTGGTACCGGCGAGCTGCTTGACGCTGGTGATTGGCGGCTTGTCCTTCCACTTGGCGCCCATATAGAGGTTCCGCATCTCGCAAAGCGAGAACAGGAACTCCATCTTGTGCTTCTCGCGGTAGACCTTGCGGAAGAGTGGCTCGGACTCGGGGTTGTAGAAGAAGCTATAGATCTGGCCCGCGGACTGGAACATGTACGGGAAGTCGAGGGCGTTGAGCCACGGCGCCACGCCCGAGGCGTTCTGCGTGGAAGACGTGCCGATGTCGAGCACGCCCTGCATCGCCTGCTGGATGCAGCGCTCCTCGGCGCAGACCGAGTTGGCATTCAGCATGTTGATGCGGATCTCGCCGTCGGTCCGGCCCTCAATGTCGCGGATGAAGTCGTAGGCGCCCGCGCGCTGGATCTGCACGTGGTTGTCGCTATAGATCATGCCGTGCCGCAGCGTGAACTTGGCCGGCTTCTTCATGCGGCGCTTGTAGGTTGTGGTGACCTCCTTGGCGAGCGCCTCGGCCGTGACCATGCCGCCCATGGCGCCAAGCGCCAGGTAGGTCGAGGTGAGGCCATACGTCCTGGCGATACGCATGAAATCGCGGCGCGACACGCCACCTGCCTTGATCGCCAGGCTCTTGGTCGTGTCCAGCGTCTCCTCGTTCACGAACGGCTCGAGCTCTCTCCGCCCGGCAGCGCGCAC
>JAGRKR010000335.1 GCA_020442225.1 Hyphomicrobiaceae bacterium
CGCGGCGCCGAGGTCGACAACATCCTGAAGTTCGAGAAGGATTTCCCCGGCGCGACAGTGATCCGGCTGGAGCAGAATTATCGCTCGACCGCCCACATTCTCGGCGCGGCCTCGGCGCTCATCGCCCACAACACGGCGCGCCTTGGCAAGACCTTGCGCACCGACGCCGGGCAGGGCCAGAAGGTCATCGTCGCCAACTATTGGGACGACGAGGAGGAGGCGCGCGCCACCGCCGAGGACATCGAGCGGTTGCAGCGAGAGGGCCAGCGGCTGAACGAGATCGCCGTGCTGGTGCGCGCATCGTTTCAGATGCGCGCCTTCGAGGATCGCTTCGTGACCATGGGCCTGCCCTATCGCGTGATCGGTGGGCCGCGCTTCTACGAGCGCCAGGAAATCAAGGACGCCATCGCCTATCTCGAGATCACGGTCAATCCGACCAACGATCTCAAGTTCGAGCGGATCGTCAACGTGCCGAAGCGCGGCCTCGGCGACGCCGCCGTCAAGACCGTGCACGGCCACGCCCGCCAGCGCGGGTTGCCGCTGATGCAGGCCGCCCGGGAACTCGTCGAGACGGAGGAACTGGCCCCGAGGGCGCGCAAGTCGCTGGCCGGTCTGCTCGCCGCCTTCGAGCGGTGGGGGAAGCTGGCGCGCGAGATGCGGCACGGTGAACTGGCGGAGCTCATCCTGGATGAGTCCGGCTATACGGAGATGTGGCAGAACGACCGTTCGCCCCAGGCTCAGTCCCGGCTCGAGAACCTCAAGGAGCTCGTGCGCTTCATGCATGAGTTCGACACGCTCGAGGGCTTCCTCGAGCACGTCTCGCTCGTCATGGATGTCGACGGCGCCGAGGACGGCGACCGCGTCTCGCTGATGACGCTGCACGCGGCCAAGGGCCTGGAGTTCGATGTCGTCTTTCTCCCCGGGTTCGAGGAAGGGCTCTTTCCTCACCAGCGCAGCCTCGACGAGAACGGCCTCACGGGGCTCGAGGAGGAGCGGCGGCTGGCGCATGTCGGGCTCACCCGCGCCAAGCGCCGCGCGAAGGTATCGTTCACGCAGAACCGGCGGGTCCGCGGTCTCTGGCAGGCTGCGATGGCCTCGCGTTTCGTGGACGAGTTGCCGGAGGTGCACGTCGAGGTTCAGGAGCCGCCGAGCCGCTATGGCGGTGGCTACTCCAATCCCTATGGGCGCAGCCGCTTCGACGAGGCGGCGCAGGCCTTTCAAAGTCCTTACGCCACGCCGGGCTGGCAGCGCGCACAGGCGGGCTGGCGGCAGGCTGCGGCCTCCGGGCAGCGCTCGCGCACGCCCTTGACGCTCGAAGGCGAGCTGGTGGCGTCGTCGACCGCCGATACAGCGAACCACGCCGTCGGCGCGCGGGTATTTCACGACAAATTCGGCTATGGGCGCGTCGTCGAGGTCGACGGAAACAAGCTCACCATCGAATTCGACAAGGCCGGCCGCAAGCGTGTCGTCGAGAGCTTCGTCAAGGCCGCGTGAGCGTTGCCGGCGTTCGGTCCCGCGCTTGCCTCATTCCTGCACCCTGGCCCGATTAGGCTGACGTGTGACGGCGGCGCTCCGCGCTCCCATCCCGACGGGCCGCACCCTAGCCTCGACAATGTCCGGTGATCAGCCTAAAAAACTGCTCTCGGTCTGTGCTGGCGGGTAGCGGTCATCTAGGGGAAGGCGCGACTGTCCGGAGCTCGTTTGGCATCTCGCGTGAGGGGGAGTAGATGTCTCAAGCCAGCGTAGCACCAGCGGTTACAGCGCGCCCGGAGCCCGGCGCCCTACCGCCCGTCGCCCAGCCCGTCCCATCAACGGATGAGCCGGCTTTCGCCGCGGTGCCTGTCGCCGCCGGCGAGGTCATCGTCGCCCTGCCGGAGCCCGCAGCCACGGGTGAGCGGTTCATTCCGGTCACGCGCTTCGCGCTCATCGATCGTCTGACGCGGCCGCATTCCTGGCCCGACACTCAGGTTGCGAACGATGCGCGGCGCTTTTTTCGCTATCTGGATTTCTGGCGCCGCCAGCGCTACGCCGCCCAGCTCCTGTCGCTGGAGCAGGATTACGAGCCGTTCAATCCCGACAGCGACTTGCTGATCACGCGCAAGATTGGTCCTGCCGATCGCCTCGTCATGCAGAAGCGGCTGGTCAAGAACATGGCGACGCTGCTCGAGCAGGCGAATTTCGAGCGGATCGACGTCAAGCAGGTGCAGCTCATCCTGACGCGCGACTCGCACTACGGCCTCGACCTCTTCGTCGATCTCGACGCCTTCGAGGAGATCCTCATCTACTACCGTGGCGCGACCAACACGCGCCACAGCCGGCGCAGTCTCAGGAAGCTCTTCCTCCACAAAGAGGAGTTCGACGTTCCGATCTATCAGCGGCTCTTCATTCTCTTCAAGCTCAAGCCCGAGGCGGATCGCGTCAGGGAGGTGATGGAGCGAGAGAAGTGCACCGAGAAGGAGGCGCTGCGCCAGGTCCGTCGTTTGCGCGGGCGGCTGCCGGCGGCCGTCAAGCCCGAGAACGTCTATCTGAAGCTGTTCAAGAACATCCCGCGCACCGATATCGAGATGGTGTTTCCGAACACCAAGGTGCGCTTTCGCATCCGCGACAAGATCAAGCTCGGCGTCACTGCCGGCGGTGGCACCGTGGCCGGCATCGTCGGAACGGTGACGAAGCTCATGGCCGCGACGAACCCGGTCGGGCTCGCGGTGGCGGTCGCCGGCTTTGGCGGTCTCCTGTTCCGGCAGATCATGAGCTTCTTCCAGCAGCACCAGCGCTACATGGTGGTGATGGCGCAGAACCTCTACTTTCACTCGATGGCCGACAATCACGGCGTGATGACGCTGCTCGCCGATCGCGCCGTGGCGGAGGACGTCAAGGAGGAAATCCTGCTGTACAGCGTGCTGGCCAAGGAAAGCGTCAAGAAGGCCGATTTCAACGAGGTGAAGGTGGCCATCGAGCAGTACCTGATCAATGCCTTCGGCGCCGAGGTGCATTTCGATCTGCACGATGCACTCGAGCGGTTGGAGCGCGATGGTCTCATCAGCGAGACGCCGGACGGCGCGCTTGTGGCCATGCCCCCGGCGGAGGCGGCAAAGCGTATCGACCAGTTGTGGGATTCCTACCTCGACGAGTTGCCGGACCCGAAACCCGGCGAAGGCTTCGAGTACGACGACGACGCGCCTCTTCCGACCACGCCCGGCGTCACGCCCACTCCCGATTCCACGCCAACGCCCGCGGCATAGCGCCAGGGCGGACGGTCTCGGCAGGCTCGCGTCGGTGTCGATGGCGGGGCCTGCTTGATGATATGCTGCGGCGTCCTGAACCTCTCCGCCATCGTGAGAATTCCGAATGAGCCTCTACAAGCTGACGCTCGATTGCGAGCGCGGTCATGCGCGAACCGTCTGCGCACTGCTCGAGGAGGCCGTCGATCCGCCGCCGCTGGCCGTGTCTCAATTCGAGGTGCCGGGCACGCCGCACTGGCGCGTCGAGGCCTACTGCGCCTCTCAGGCCGCGGCTGAGGCCGTGGCGGCGGCGCTGGCTGATCTTGCCGTCGCTCGCTCCATCGCCGTGACGCCGGCTGTCGAGGCCGTGCCCGACGAGAATTGGGTGGCGCTGTCGCAAGCTGCATTGCCACCGGTCGAGGCGGGGCGCTTCCTGGTGCACGGCAGTCATGACCGGGCGCGTGCCAGGGGGCGGCATCTGGCCATCGAAATCGACGCGGGCGAGGCCTTCGGCACCGCCCATCACGCCACCACGGAGGGGTGCCTTCTCGCCATCGATCGGCTGCTGCGCCGGCGCCATTTCGCCCGCGTACTCGATCTCGGCACGGGGTCGGGCGTGCTCGCCATCGCCGTTGCATTGGCCGATCCGCACGCCTCGGTGATCGCCAGCGACATCGACGCGCGGGCTTGCGAGGTGGCGGCTGGAAACTGCCGGGGGAATGGCGTGGCGGCGCGCGTCCGCGTGGTCGAGGCCGTCGGCCTCGCGCATGCCCGCCTGCGCAACGACGCTGCCTTCGATCTCATTCTCGCGAACATCCTGGCCGAGCCGCTGCGGGCCATGGCGCCGGCGCTCGCCCGCCGGCTGGCGCCTTCGGGAAGCCTGGTGCTGTCCGGGATACTCGTGCGACAGGCGCCCGAGGTGATTGCGGCGTATCGGGCCGCCGGGTTGACGCTCGTTCGCCACGACCGGCTGGCCGGGTGGTCGACACTCACGTTTGGGCGCTGAGCCGTCGCGATTGCCAAGGGGGCAAAGAGAAAGGCCTGCGGGCGGGAGCCCGGCAGGCCTTCTCGTTCGTCACCGGCGGCATGCGCGGAGCCGGTCGGAGCCGTGATCGCCTCAGACGATGACGCGGGCGGCGCGCGACGTGGGCCGACGCAGCTTGGCGATGTGCTCCCGCGAGTAGCCGAGAGCCAGAAGCTCATCATCCGAGTAGCGGTCCATGTAGAAGGACACGATGCGGTCGGCTTCGGCCTGCCGCGAACGGCCCAACCGCTCCATCACGCGCCAGAAGAGGCTCGGCCGTGCGTGCTCTGCGCGCTCCAGGTCGAGCACCGACCCGGTGGAAATCGTGGTGGCAGCCATCATCAGTCTCCTAACGTTCTTGTTTGTCTTGGTCGTTCATCTTCCGATCGCAGTCTCGAGTCCGCGCTCAGAGCCAGATGCGAATGTCGTCGCGGGGCTCCAAGTGGGAGTGCCGGACAGCGTCGGGCACGAGACCGATGTCTTTGAGCATCGCGTCGCTCATGTGCGGCAGGTCGGCTGCGGCGCACGCTTCGGCGGCATAGGCATGCCGGCGAGCGGCGAAAAAGCTGTCCCAGAAGCTCCTGAGCCGACCCGGGCGAACGCTCTCGTCCTGAGCGAAGCGCGGCTCGCGATCCGTGGTGAAGGCTGCAGTGGTCATGATCAATTCTTCCTTTTTCGTCCTGACGGGTGGCGGGGACCCATTTCCCTGCTGGACCGTCGTTCCGGCGTCTCGTCCCGAAGCGCCGATGTCGCGAAAGTAGTGCTTTGTTCGCAGTTGCGGGAGGCTTCATGTCGCAATGCAGCAATGCAGGAATGCATAGCTTTAGACTTATATCTTTCAAGGTGTTGCAAAATGACCGTACATTCATCTGCCGGCAATGAATCGGCAGCATGCGAGGCTTTGGATGGGGTGCGGCAGCGAGCGGTTGCGCGCCCAGGCGGCTGGCGCTTTGCGCGCGGGGCAACCGGACCGGCCGCCTGCCGCCTCTCCCAGGCGCCGCTCGTCGGGCGCCGGCAGCACGGGGGGCCGAAGCAATTCCCTTCGCACCCAATGATGGTCTAGAAGGGGCCATGTTCCAGGATTTCGAGCGAAAATTCGACGCAGCCCAGAGCGCCGAGCGGATCGGCCGGCTGCGGGCGCTGCTGGCCGAGCGCGGCATCGACGGCTATGTCGTGCCCCGCGCCGATGAGCACCAGGGCGAGTATGTGCCGGCTTCGGCCGAGCGGCTGGCGTATCTGACGGGGTTCAGCGGCTCGGCGGGCCTCGCCGTGGTGCTGGCCAAGGCGGCGGCGCTGTTCGTCGACGGCCGCTACACGGTCCAGGCAGCCGGTCAGGTCGATCGGCGTCTGCTGGCCGTGCACGAGCAGCCGCCGCGCCAGTATGCCGACTGGATCTGTGAGAAGCTGGCGACGGGCAGTCGCGTCGCGTTCGATCCGTGGCTCACTACGCTGGCGGAAGCGGAGCGCCTCGCCGGTGTGCTGGAGAAAAAGGGCATCGCGCTGAAGGCGATCCGGGGCAACCTCGTGGATCGCGTATGGGGCTCCGAACGGCCCGCTCCGCCGGCGGGGCCGGTGATCGTGCACCCGCACAAGCTCGCGGGGCGGTCGAGCGAGGACAAGATCGGCGATCTCCAGCGCAGGCTGGCCGAGGCGGGCGAGGATGCGGTCGTGCTGACCTTGCCCGATTCCATCTCGTGGCTGTTCAACATTCGCGGCAGCGACGTCGCCCACAATCCCGTCGTGCTCGCCTTCGCCGTCGTGCCGGTGCGCGGCCGCCCGACGCTGTTCGTCGATCCGGACAAGCTCGACGCCAAGGCGCGGGCGCACATCGAGGCCGTCGCCTCGCTCGAGCCCCCCGGCGAGGCGGCGCTCCGGCGGGCGATGGGCCGCCTGCGGACCGAAGGACTCACGGTGCGGCTCGATCCGGCAACCGCCGCATCCTGGTTCGCGCAGGCGCTGGGCGGCAAGCGTGCCAAGCTGTCGCGCGCCGCCGATCCCTGCCTGCTGCCCAAGGCGCGCAAGAACGCGGCGGAGATCAAGGGGGCACGGCGTGCGCACGAGCGAGACGGGGCGGCCGTCGTCCGTTTCCTGGCGTGGCTCGACCGCGCGGTGGAGGCCGGCGAGCAGGTGGACGAGATCACCACGGTCGAGCGTCTGGAGGCCTTCCGGGCCGAGACCGGCGCGTTGCGCGAGGTGAGCTTCGACACGATCTCGGGCTCGGGGCCGAACGGCGCCATCGTGCACTACCGGGTGACGCGCACGAGCAATCGCGTGCTGCGCAAGGGCGAGCTGTTCCTGCTCGATTCCGGCGCGCAGTACGTCGACGGCACGACAGACATCACGCGCACCATCGCCATCGGCAGGCCGACGGCGGAGATGTGCGAGCGGTTCACGCTGGTGCTCAAGGGCCATATCGCCGTCTCGACCGCGCGGTTTCCGCAGGGCACGCGGGGCGTCGACCTCGATCCCATGGCGCGCCGGGCGCTGTGGATGCACGGACTGGACTACGCCCACGGCACCGGACACGGCGTCGGCAGCTATCTCTCGGTGCACGAGGGGCCGGCCAGCATCTCGCGCCGCGGCATGGTGGCGCTCGAGCCCGGCATGATCCTCTCGAACGAGCCCGGCTATTACAGCGAGGGACGCTACGGCATCCGTATCGAGAACCTCGTGCTGGTGAGCGAGCTTAAGGCGCTGCCGGGCGGCGACATGCCGGTAATGGGCTTCGAGGTGCTGACGCTTGCGCCGATCGATCGCCGGCTCGTCGATCGCCGGCTGCTCACGGGCGAGGAGCGGGCGTGGCTCGACGACTATCACGCCCGCGTCCGCACGACGCTGTCGCCCATGCTGGCGCCGCCCGACCGCACGTGGCTGGCCAAGGCGACGGCGCCGCTCGAGTGAGCCGAGGAATTTCGTGAGCGCCGGCGGACACGCCGCCTCAGAACAGCGTGCCCTGGTCGCCGGGGTTTCTGTCGCGTCCGCGCGTGGCCGGGGGCGCCGCCGTCTTGGCCGGGCTGCTCTCCTCCGCGCCTCCGCTGACGGACCCCGCGCTGTCAGGCGGTGAGGTGTCGGGCGGGCTGGCTCCGCTCAGCGTCTGTGCTGCAACGCTGCCGTCGCGGAACTCGATCTCGAGAAGCTGGCCGGGCGCGATGCCGCCCGCGCGCCGCAGCATGCGTCCGTCAGAGTCCCGGACGAGCGCGAAGCCGCGCTCCAGCACGGCCTGATAGCCGAGCGCCGCCAGCAGTTTCGCCTGCGTTTCCAGCGCACGTTGATGGCTGGCCAGAACTTGCCGCATGGCGCGCTGGGAGCGGTCGCCGAGGTCCGCGACGCGCTCTCCGGCCCGACCGAGCCGCATTTGCAGGGGCCTCAGCGAGAGCTTGCGCACGACGCGCTCGAAGGCGCGATGACGGTCGTTGCCGATCCGCTGCAGCGCCGTGGCGGCCTTCAGGCCGAGCGCCTCGAGGCGGGCGCCACGATGGCGGATCTGCTCCCGGAGGCGGAGCGGCGAGAGCTTGCCGGAGATCGCCGCGAAGCGATGGGCATGGCCGGACTTGTTCGCGTGCAGCGCACGCGGCAACCGCGCGCCGATGTCGTCGAGGCGCTGACGTGGCAGCTCCACCAGCGCCGTCGGCCGTGGCAGTCCCCGCGCCGCCGCCCGGAAGCGGTCTCGCGCGCCGTCGAGCAGCCGCGCCATGCTCGTGCGCAAGCGGTGCTCGCGCTCGCCGATGCGCTCGATCAGGTCGGAATGCTTCGGTACCGCCCATTCCGCCGCTTTGGTCGGTGTCGGCGCACGGGCGTCGGCGACGAGATCTATGAGGGTCCAGTCCGTCTCGTGGCCGACCGCGGAGATCACGGGAATGCGGCTGGCGGCGACGGCACGGACCACGCTCTCCTCGTTGAAGCCCCACAGGTCCTC
>JAGRKR010000336.1 GCA_020442225.1 Hyphomicrobiaceae bacterium
GCGGCGCCATCGCCGACCGCCACGGGGCCCGGCGTGTGCTCGTCATCCTCTCGTTCATGACCGCCGCCGCCCTGGCGCTACTGTCCGCGAGCGGCCTGCTGCTCTGGCTCGCCGCTGCCGCCGCGATCATCTTCAGGGCGATGGCTCAACCCCTCGTGCCGCCCGTCGTCGCCGCGGCGTTCCCCGGCCCCGCGCGCGTCCCGGCGCTGGCGCGGCAAGCCACCTGGCGCGATATTGGCGCCGGCACGGGCCCGCTGGTGGCCGGCATCGCCTTCCCGCTTCTGCCGACCTTCGCCATCTACGGCGGCGCTGCGCTGATGGTGGTCGCGGTGACGGTCGTGCTGGCCAGGGCCGCCGGCGAGCGCACCTCCGGCTGAGCGGCCAGTCCCCGCGGCAACGAGCGGCTGGATCATATGACAGTTTTGTGACACAAAGATCGTCCGCCCCTGACCAACCGGACCGAGGCCACGCAGAAGGGCCAAGATCGATAACCGGACATGCAGGGACGCTGGCCACGATTGGGAGGACGGAATGGGTCTCAAGGCGCTCAAAACAACACTAGCTGCACTGGCCGCGCTCGGCCTCGGCCTCGCTGCCACGGCGGCCACGGCCCAGGACACGTGCAAATCGCGTGGCTCTCTCGACACGCTCTATTGCGACGAGAACGGTGATCTCGTCGCCGATCCGCCGAAGGATGCCGCAAAGCTGCGCAATCCCTCGACGCTGGTCTTCACCTATACGCCTGTCGAGGACCCCGCCGTCTACGCCAACATCCTCAAGCCCTTCATCGACCATCTCGCCAAGGTCACCGGCAAGCGCGTGGTCTACTATCAGGTGCAGTCGAACGCCGCCGAGATCGAGGCGATGCGCTCGGGCCGGTTGCATGTCGGCGGGTTCTCAACGGGGCCGACGGGCTTCGCCGTCAACCTCGCGGGCGCGGTGCCGTTCGCCGTCAAGGGCAACGAGAAATCCCTGCAGGGCTATCATCTGATCGTCATCGTCAAGAAGGACAGCCCCTTCAAGAAGCTCTCCGACCTCAAAGGCAAGAAGGTCGCTCACACCTCGCCGTCGTCGAACTCCGGCAATCTGGCGCCGCGCGTGCTGTTCCCGCCCGAGGGCCTGAAGCCCGACGCGGACTACAAGGTGGCGTTCTCCGGCAAGCACGACCAGTCGGTGCTCGGCGTCCGCTCCGGCGACTATGATGCCGCGCCGGTCGCCTCGGACGTGTTCTACCGCATGGTCCGGCGCGGCCAGATCAAGGAGAGCGAGTTCCGCATCATCTTCAAGAGCCCGCTCTTCCCGACGTCCTCGTTCGCCTACGCGCACGACTTGCACCCGGCGCTCGTGGCGAAGATCAAGGAAGCGTTCTTCTCCTTCCGCTATCCGCCGTCGATGCTGAAGGCCTTCGAGGGTGCGGACCGCTTCTTCCCGATCACCTACAAGAAGGATTGGGCCGCGATCCGCAAGATCGCCGAAGAGGCCGAAGGTGGCTACACCCGCGCCAAGCTCGATGCCCTGGCCAAGAAGGAAGCCGAGCGCGCTGCCAAGAAGGCGAAGAAGTAGTCGCGGTTGCCTCATCCATCTCTAACGGGCGTTGCGCCCCCGGCACTACACCTCGCCAAATGCTGGCGGGATCGTGACGGGGGCGGCGCAGCCGGGCCGCACCTCAGGCCCCAAGAAGAGGCGCTTGCCCACGATGACGAACGCCACGGCCGCGGCCCCGCGTCCATCAGCCGGCCCCGTTGAGGGGTCGGCTCTCTCGCTCAAGGATCTGACCGTCGCCTACGTGCCGGGCCGGCCGGTGCTGAAAGGTGTGTCGCTCGACATCGCCGACCGCAGCGTCATCGCCATCATCGGCCCATCCGGCA
This sequence comes from Hyphomicrobiaceae bacterium, assembly GCA_020442225.1. The sequence continues at coordinate 1,869 of JAGRKR010000336.1, forward strand.
CGGGCAAGTCGACGCTCATCCGCGCGATCAACCGCCTCGTCACGCCGAACTCCGGGTCGATTCACTTCAAGGGCCAGGACCTGGCGCGCCTGCGCGGCCGCGCACTGCGGGCGGCCCGCTGCCGCATCGGCATGGTCTTCCAGGAGTACAATCTCGTCGAGCGCCTGTCCGTGATGGAGAACGTTCTGTCGGGGCGGCTCGGCACCCTGCCGGTCTGGCGGGTCTGGCTGCGCGCCTTCCCGAAGCGCGACATCTCCCGTGCTTTCGACCTGCTCGATCAGGTCGGCCTCGCCGGCTTCGCCGCGCAGCGCGCCGACGCCTTGTCCGGAGGCCAGCGCCAGCGCGTCGGCATCGCGCGTGCGCTCATGCAGGACCCCGATCTGCTGCTCGCCGACGAGCCGACATCCTCGCTCGATCCCAAGACGTCGGTCGAGATCATGGAGCTGATGACGCAGCTCGCCGGCCAACGCGGCGTGCCGCTCATCGTCAACATGCACCAGGTCGATCTGGCGCGCCGCTTCGCGCATCGCATCATCGGCATGTCCGGCGGCCACGTGGTCTTCGACGGTCCGCCCGACACGCTCGAGGACCACCATCTCCACCAGATCTACGGGGGCGAGGGATGGCTGACCTGAGCCGGACGCCGTCTCCCTCGGACGCTCGCGACGACGGTCTGCGCTCGAGCTGGCTGGCGCGTCTCGGCTGGCTGGCGCTGTTCGCCTACGTCGTCTATGCGCTGAGCATCCTGAATTTCAACGTCGCACGCATGCTCGCGGGCCTGGCGAACGCAGCCGAACTGCTCGGGCGCATGTTCCCGCCGCTGTTCTCCCGCGCCGATCTGCGCGAGCTGATGTTTGCCGGCCTGCTCGAGAGCCTGCAGATCGCGGTCCTCGCGTCCGCCGTCGGCATCCTGGTCTCGCTGCCCCTCGGCGTGCTCGCCGCCCGCAACCTGATGCCCGCATGGCTGAGCTGGATTGCACGCGGCGTCATCATGCTCTGTCGATCCTTCCACCCGATCATCGTCGCCATCCTGTTCGTCAAGGCCGTCGGCTTCGGCGCGCTGGCGGGCATCCTGGCGCTGATCGTCGCCTCCATCGGTTTCATCGCCAAGCTGTTCGCCGAGGCCATCGAGGAAATCTCGCTGAAGCAGGTCGAGGCGGTCCGGGCGACGGGGGCCGGCTTCTTCAACATGCTGATCTTCGCGGTCCTGCCGCAGGTCAACGCCCGCTTCATCGGCTTCGCGACCTACCAGCTCGATTCCAACCTGAGGAACTCGACCATGGTGGGGATCGTCGGCGGCGGCGGCATCGGTGGCACGCTGCAGGCCGCCTTCGGTCGCTTC
>JAGRKR010000337.1 GCA_020442225.1 Hyphomicrobiaceae bacterium
ATGTCGCGCCACATGGTCGGATCGGAGGCGGCGATCCGCGTGAAGTCGCGGAAGCCGCCGGCGGAGAACTTGATGACCTCGGATTGCGTCACGGAGGCGAGGTCGTCGGCCGTGCCGACGATGTTGTAGGCGATGAGGTGCGGCAGATGGCTGGTGATGGCGAGCACGAGATCGTGGTGCTCCGGCGTCATGACCTCGACGTTGCTGCCGCAGGCCTGCCAGAAGGCCTTGAGTTTCGCGACCGCGGCGGCGTCGGTCGCGGGCGGCGGCGTCAGGATGCACCAACGCCCGTCGAACAGCTCGGCGAAGCCCGACGCGGGCCCGGAGTGCTCGGTGCCGGCGATGGGGTGGCCGGGCACGAAATGCACGCCGGCCGGCACGTGGGGCGCGACATCGCGCACGACCGATGCCTTGACGGAGCCGACATCGGTGAGGATGGCGCCGGGCGCGAGCCTCGCCCCCAGTTGTGCCGCGACGGAGCCGAGTGCCCCCACCGGCACGCAGAGGATCACCAGATCGGCCTCGGCGACGGCCTCGGCGGGATCGGCGTAGGCCTTGGTGACGAGGCCGAGCTCGAGGGCGGTCCTGCGCGTCGCCTCGCTCTGTGCCGCGCCGACGATCTCGCCGACGAGACCGGCCCGGCGCGCGGCATGACTGAGCGACGAGCCGATGAGGCCGATGCCGATCAGCGCCATGCGCCGGAAGAGGGGGGCGGCTGAGCTGGTCATGCGCGCTTCCTGGCGACGAAGGCGGCGAGCGCCTCGACGACGGCCTTGTTGTCGCTCTCGGAGCCGATTGTGAAGCGCAGCGCGCCCGGTAGTCCGTAGCCGCTGACGCGGCGCACGATGATGCGGCGCGACTTGAGGAAGGCGTCGGCCGCCGCCGCGTCCTTGCCGGCGACCTCGGGGAAATGCACGAGCAGGAAGTTGGCGACGCTCGGCGTCACCTCGAGCCCGAGAGCGGCGATCTCCGCCGACAGCCAGGCGAGCCAGCGCTCATTGTGCGCGATCGAGGTCTCGATGTGCGCCCGGTCGCGAATGGCGGCGATGCCGGCGGCGATGGCCGGGCTCGAGACGTTGAACGGGCCGCGGATGCGGTTGAGCACGCCGGCGATCCCGGCGGGACAGTAGGCCCAGCCGAGCCTCAGCGCTGCGAGGCCGTGGATCTTGGAGAAGGTCCGGGTCATCACGGTGTTGGGCGTGGTGGCGACCAGCTCGAGTCCCGCCTCGTAGTCGTTGCGCTTGACGTACTCGGCATAGGCGCCGTCCAGCACCAGCAGCACGTGCTCCGGCAGGCCTGCCCGCAGGCGGCGCACCTCGTCGATCGGCAGGTAAGTGCCCGTCGGGTTGTTGGGATTGGCCACGAACACGACCTTCGTGCGCGGCGAGACCTTGGCGAGGATGGCGTCGACATCCGTCGTCAAGTTGCGCTCGGGCGCGACGACGGGCGTGCCGCCGTTGGCCAGGATGGCGATCTTGTACACGAGAAAGCCGTGCTCGGTGTAGATGCCCTCGTCGCCGGGACCGATATAGGCGTGCGCCAGCAGGTTCAGGAGCTCGTCGGAGCCAGCACCGCACACGATGCGGTCTGCGGCCAGGCCGTAGACGTCGGCGATCGCCTGACGCAGCGCCGTGGCGCCGCCATCGGGATAGCGGTCGAGCTGGCCGGCCTCGGCGGCGAAGGCCTCGCGCGCCTTCGGGCTCGGGCCGAGCGGCGTCTCGTTCGACGACAACTTGATCGGCTTGCCGCCGCCGGGCAAGGCGCTCTCACCCGGCACATAAGGATCGATCTCGAGGATGCCCGGCTTAGGCTGTGGCTGGCTGTTCGGCATGTTGCGGACCTTCTCGGAGCACTGGCGGCGCCTGCGGAGGCTTTCGGCGCTGTCGACCGACGGCCAGAGTCTGGGGCTTCCGCCAAGGCGAAGATTGATAGGGCGGCGCGTCGATGAAATCAAAGAAAAGATTTGAACTTTCGGGGGGAAGCGCCTAGAGCAGGGTGGCTCGGGATCGTCCTGGTCCCTGCCTGTGCGACCCCGGCTGCGTGGTCGTCGGCGGGGCGATCGGCCGGACGTCCGGCGATTGTCCAGGCTCACCATCCGGCGGGACCGGCGGCGTCCGACGGAGTCATGAACGGTAGCGCTCTACGAGGGCCCATGCTCGAGGGCAATAACCACGCGTCCCAGGCCGAGCGACCGCAGAGCCTGGTCATGCATTTTGGCCCGGACGAGCCGCTGCGGCTGGACAGTGGCCAGTCACTCTCCCCTTACACGATCGCCTATCAGACGTACGGGACGCTCAACGCCGAGCGCACCAACGCCATTCTCGTGTGTCACGCGCTGACCGGCGACCAGCACGTCGCGAACACGCATCCCGTCACCGGCAAGCCCGGCTGGTGGGAGACGATGGTCGGACCCGGCCGGCCCGTCGACACCGATCGCTTCCATGTGATCTGCGCAAACATCCTCGGCGGCTGCATGGGCTCGACCGGACCCGCTTCGATCAACCCGAAGACCGGCCGGCCCTGGGGCCTGTCGTTTCCGGTCATCACGGTCGGCGACATGGTCGAGGCCCAGGCGCGGCTGGTCGAGCGCCTCGGCATCGAGCAACTGTTCTGCGTGATCGGCGGCTCGCTCGGCGGCATGCAGGTGCTCGAGTGGGCCGCGAAGTACAAGGAGCGCGTCTTCTGCGCCGTGCCGATCGCCGCCGCCGCGCGGCACACCTCGCAGAATATCGCCTTCCACGAGGTCGGACGACAGGCTGTCATGGCCGATCCGGACTGGCAGGGCGGACGCTACCTCGAGCTCGGAACGAAGCCGCGCAACGGCCTCGCCGTCGCGCGTATGGCTGTCCACATCACGTATCTCTCCGAGGATGCGCTGCACCTCAAGTTCGGGCGCAACCTGCAGGATCGCGAGAAGGTCACCTTCAGCTTCAACGCCGACTTCCAGGTGGAGAGCTATCTGCGCCATCAAGGCTCGACGTTCGTCGATCGCTTCGATGCCAACAGCTACCTCTACATCACACGCGCGATGGACTACTTCGACATGGCGGAGGCGTACGGCCAGACGCTCGCCAACGCCTTTCGCGGCACCAAGACGCGGTTCTGCGTGGTATCGTTCACGTCGGATTGGCTCTATCCGACCCGCGAGAGCCGCCAGATCGTGCAGGCCCTCAACGCCGTGGCCGCCAACGTCAGCTTCGTCGAGGTCGAATCCGACAAGGGGCACGACGCCTTCCTGCTCGACGAGCCGGAAATGTTCGCGACCGTTCGGGGCTTCATCAACGCGGCCGCCGAGCGGCGCGGCTTGCCGGCGGATGCGAGCAGGGCAAAGAGGCCGGGAGCATGAACGCACCATTGACCGGTCACGTCCACGAGCCCCGCGTCGACCATCTGCTCATCTGCGAGATGGTGACGCCCGGCGCACGCGTGATCGATGTCGGCTGCGGCGACGGTGCGCTGCTGGCTCTGCTCGCCAGCCGCAAGGTGGTCGACGGGCGCGGTGTCGAGATCAGCCGCGAGCGCGTCAACGCCTGCGTGGCGCGCGGGCTGTCCGTCATCCAGGGCGACGCCGACCGCGATCTCGACGACTATCCCGACGACGCCTTCGATTTTGCCATTCTGAGCCTCACCATTCAGGCGACGCGCAAACCCAAGGCGGTGCTCGAGAATCTGCTCCGCATCGGTCGCAATGCCATCGTCTCCTTCCCGAATTTCGGGCACTGGGAGGTGCGGCTGAAGCTGTTGTTCGGCGGCCGCATGCCCGTGACGAAGAACCTGAGCGAGCCCTGGTACGCCACGCCGAACGCGCATCTGTGCACCATCAAGGATTTCGTCGATCTCTGCGAGAACGTCGATGCCAGGGTGCGCCAGGCCGTGGCCTTCAACAGCTCTGGGCGCCGCCTGCCGCCGAGCGTGCCGCTGGGCGCGCAGAACCTGCTCGGCGAGAAGGCCGTTTTCCTCCTGTCGCGCCACGCGGAGCTCTGACCCCGTTCGCTCTCAGCTCGCGCCCGCGCTGTCCGCGGGTGGAGGCGCCGACGCTGCACGAGCGCCGTCCCGGAACACCAGACGCTGATAGACCAGGGCCAGCGCCAGCAGGACGCCGCCGAGCGCCAGGAACGAGACCGCGCGCCACAGCCCCTGAAGCACAGACAGATCGATCAGGAACACCTTGAGCACGGTCAGCACGACGATGAGCGCGGACGCCAGCCGCATCTCGCGCGATTGGCGCATGACACCTGCCGCCAGGAGGCCGACGCCGATCGCGAGCCAGCCGGCCGAGTAGGCCCATTGCTCAGCCTCGCTGGTGTGGCGGCCGACGCCGATCCGCGCGCCCTGGAAGAGGTGGCGGATCTCGAGGGACACGTAGGCGAAGAGCAGGCAGAGCGCCAGTGCGTTGGCGCCGTTGACGTACCAGGCCGGCCGAACCTCCCGGACCCGGCTGGCGAGCCAGGCGAGCCCGACGGCGGGCAGCAGATAGGCGACGAAAAGCGAGCTTGCGAGGCCGCGGCCGTAGATGGGCTCGTTGGTCAGCGCGGGGTTGTGACCGATCCCGAGCCCGAAGGCGATCAAGGCCGCCGCAATCAGGCCGGCGACGAGCGAGCCCAGCCGGAACACGACGTTCGCGCGCGCCGAATCGAGACGCGCGAGCACGTAGGCGAACAGGATGGCGGTGATGGCGAGCAGGCCCTGCTCGAAATGATCCGTGCCGGCGCGCAGCGGATCGCCGCCGGTCACGAGGTGGCGGATCTGGAAGACGACGAGGAGTGCGGCGAACAGCACAGTGAGCGCATCCGTGATCTTGAGCGCATCGTCGTCACGGACCTTGCGAAGCTCGGCCGCGGCATAGGCGAAGGCGAGTGTGGGCACGCCGTAGCCGATCAGCAGCCAATTCAGGATCGGCGTGGTGCCGACGTCGCCGCCCATGATGCGGGGGTCCCACGCGAGGCGCCCGAGCACGACGACCCCGAGCGCCATCACCGCACCCCTGAGCGCAGGGATATCCTGACGCGAGGCGACGAATGCGGTTCCGGCGGCGGACAAGGCCAGGGCGACGGTGAGGTAGCCGCGAGACAGCGCGCAGACCAGGGCGAACGCGAATGCGGCGATGGCGGCGGCCGCGAAGGCGCCCGTGCCGAGCCGGATGGCGGGCGTCGGGGCGGCGGCTTCCGCCGTGCGGAAACGGCTGGCGGCAAACGCCATGACGAGGCTCAGCACGGTTCCGAGCACAGCGAAGCGCAGCGAATGGTCGAATTGCGTAATTCTGAGATAGGCGATGGCGAGCGCGATCACCGGGCCGGTGGCGGCAGCGACCGCGTAGGCTGCCGCCGTCCGTGTCGGCAGCAGCAGGCCCTGGCCGAGCCGCCAGGCCGAGACGACGGCGACGCCGGCCATCAGCAAGCCGCCGTGGACGAGGTAGAGCTGCAGGCTGTCGGGGATGCGCAACGCCAGCGCGACCAGCGGCATGAGGCCGGTCGCGTAACTGGGGATGGCCCGGTCCATCGGCCAGGCCAGCAGCACGCCCGCGACCAGCACGGCGGCGAGCGTTGCGGCGGAGGCGGCGGGCGCGCTCACGACCGAGGTGCCGACGAGCACGGCGACCATGACGCCGGCGAGCAACATCCAGCCACTGCCATGCGGGCTGACCGAGAGGGTGAGCACGGCGAGAAGCACCAGGGCTGCCAGCACGCCGGCCGCGACGCGGTCCAGCCGGGCGTCCTCGTCGGGCCGTCCGAGATGCGGCTCGACGGCGATGAAGACGGCGGCCAATGCCAACTGGATGGCCACGTGCGCGAGCGGCGCCAGATCGCGCAGGCCCATGGTGCCGAAAGCGGTGGCGTTGAACGCCAGCCCCCACACGACGACGCCCACGACGACGGTGACCGCCAGCCACAGCCAGCGGCGCAGCCGCGCGAGGCCATAGGCCGACAGCGCCACGAAGGCGAGATACAGCACGACCGGCCACGCCGAGCGCGAGGAGGACGAGATCAGCAGGGGCGTGACGAGTGAGCCGACAAGGCCGAGACCTGCGAGCGCCGGACCATGCAGTGCCGCGAGCAGCATCGTGCCCACGGCGACCAGGCCCAGCAGCAGGAAGGCCAGTGTCGGGCCGATGAACCCGAACAGCGCGTGCGCCGCATAGAGGCTGCCGAACAAGGCGATCGTGCCCGCTGCCGTCAGCACGCTCGGGATATGGGCGCTCGGCAGCACGGAGATCTCCGACTGCCGCTCGCGCCGACGCAACCATTCGCCGACGCCGGCGAGCGCCAGGCCGAGCACGATCCCGAGCACGATGCGCACCTTGGGGCCGAGCATGCCGCGCTCAATGGCGTAGCCGACGAAGAGCAGCGCTCCGAGCGCCAGTGCCAGACCACCCGTCCACACCAGCCAGCGCGTGCCGAAGCGTTCCTCGAGGCTGAGGCGGGGCGGTGGCGGGGGAACGGGCAACTCCGCGTCGGGCGGCGGCGGTGTGGCCGGGCCATCCGGCGGCACGGTCCCGGCGGGCTCGCCGGCCTCGGAGGGCGGCGGGGGCGCCTTGACGGCGCGCGGCAGCCGGATGTGCGCGGCTTTCGGCGCCTCGGGCGCCGGCTTCGGCTGTGGCGGCTCATCGGCTGCCGCTCCCCCTCGCCCGGCTTCGAGCAGGGCGACGAGCGTCTTCACCTCGTCTTCCAGCTGGGACAGGCGCCGCGACTGCCCCATCGCGACAAGGAAGCCGAGCACACCGAGACCGAGGGCGCCCACGATCGCCAGTACGAGCAGCATGAACCCCATCTCGTCCGCGCTCCTTCGCGTGAGAACGCCGGTCTCTGAAGGGGCTCCGACAGGTGGAGGCCACTCCGGGACCTTGGCATGCGCCGCCGATTCGACATCTTGTCTCGAACCGGCCGCCGATGCACGCTCCCTCGTCCGGGTACGACATGGAGGCTGTGGACATGAAGGACTGGGTGGTGAGCCTCGCCGAGGCGCGGCAGGCGGAGATCCCGGCCGGTGCGCGGTCGGCGCTCCTGATGCGGCATGGCAGCATGTCGTTGCGCTACTACGCACCGAAAGGGCGCGACTTGCAGACGCCGCACGACCAGGACGAGATCTATGTTGTCGCGAGCGGCCGTGGGCTCGTCGCATCCGGTCCGGACGAGGCGCGGCTCGAGCGGCGTGTTTTCGGGCCGGGGGATGCCATCTTCGTACCGGCCGGCTATGTTCACCGCTTCGAGGACTTCTGCGACGAGTTCGCGACCTGGGTTGTGTTCTGGGGACCGACCGGGGGCGAGCGTGCGGGGGCGTGAGGCCGCCGCGCGAACAGTGCAACGCCATGGAGGAAACAGCGTGATCTACGAGCTCAGGGTCTACCACTGCGTCGCGGGCCGCCTGCCCGCGCTCTTGAAGCGCTTCGACACCATCACGCTGAAGATCTGGGAGCGCCACGGCATCCGGCAGGCTGGGTTCTGGACGGTGCTCGTCGGCGAGTCGAACCAGGACCTTTATTACCTGCTCGCCTGGGAGAGTCTCGCCGAGCGCGAGCAGAAGTGGAACGCCTTCATGGCTGATCCCGAGTGGATCGCGAAGCGGGCCGAGACGGAGAAGGACGGGCCGATCGTCGCCACGATCACCAACAGCTTCCTGCAGCCGACCGCGTTCTCGTCGGTCAAGTAGCGGGCCGCAATGCCGGCGACGGCGTGCACTCCGGCGGCGCTGATGCGTGCCGCCGGACGTGTTCCCTCGTCGTCATTTCGGATGGGGCGTGGCCAGCCGCGCTCGCCGCGGGTCAGCTCGGCCAGGATCGCTTGAACTGGAGCTTGAGCTCGCCGTTGGCAAGCTCGGAGCATTCGACGTGCAGGACCTTGGGATCGGTCGCCTCGAGATTTGCGGCGACGACGCAACGTTCGACATCCGGGAAGGGCGTGACGTGCACGCCTTTGTCGCCGGACGGCAGGGCCAACGTGACGATCATGACGATGACTTTGGGTTCCATGACGCGATCTCTCTCGGTTTGAGAAGACGTCGGCAGCGTGCTGCCGGGCTCACGCGGTACGGATGCCCCCATCCCACCGGACATCGGATCGTCGTATGCCGATGCCTTGACGCGTGATCTCCTGCGCGGCTCGGCACGTGCGTTGCCACGCAGTCGATCGCACGCGAGCGTGCCTGTTGGCGAAGGATCGGCCGGAATTCGTTCGATCCGCACGTCAGCCTGCACGCCCGCGAATCATCAGATCGTGCCACCGCGCAGCAGCGGAAAAAAGGCAGACTCAACCGAGTGTTAGACCCACGAGCGAGAAAACCCGGACAGTCCTCCGGACGTCACTTGGCCGGCGCGGGCGGCGATGCTCGCGTCATGCCTTGCTCAGGCTTCGATGCGCCGCCGGATCGCGTGGTGCGTATCGAGGCGCGTGACCTCCTCATAGAAGGCGACGATCTCGATCAGCGTATCGTCGATCTCCTCGTCCGACATCTCGGCGACCGTCGCGGAGACCGGGCTGCGCTCGTCGCGCGGCGTCACGCTGGTCATGCGGTGCAGCAGGCGCTCGAGCCAGGCGCGCGCGCCGGCGTCGTCGAACGCCGCGACAGGCACCTTCTGCAGCCGCGTCCGGACGAACGCCGTCAGGCGCGTGCGGGGCGGCTCGGCGCTCGTGACCAGATCCAGAATGCCGTCGCGCAGCGTTTCGTGGATCGAGCTCAAGTGACTTGGGCGTTGCAGCATGTTGAATTCCCTTGATACCGCGGCAACCAAGGGCCGGGCGTACACAGTGTCGCCCGAGACGGCATGCAACGAAACGGAAAAGGTTTTGAAACAAAAATTCG